>JBAXVH010000001.1:0-44468 GCA_037129215.1 Bacteroidota bacterium
CGGGCGGTGTCGTAACGTCAGGTATGGCTATTTATGATACGATGCAATTTATCAAACCAGATGTAAGTACAGTGTGCATGGGTCAAGCGGCCAGCGCTGCTGCGTTATTGTTATGTGCCGGCGCACCAGGAAAACGGCTTTGTTTGCCTAATGCACGTGTGATGATTCACCAACCTTTGGGCGGCTACCGAGGTCAGGCGACAGATATTGAGATTCATGCGCGTGAAACGATGGCCGTCAAGGAACGTTTGAACGCAATCATGGCAAAGCATACAAAGAAAACGACTGACCAAATTATGCGAGATACAGAACGTGATAATTTCATGAATGCGAATCAAGCTTTGGATTATGGATTAATTGATAAAATAATGCATAACCGGAATGCTATCTGAGGATTTATATGAAATATCTTACAAAACAGCTTAATTTATCCAAACTCTCTACTAAAGAGTTGATTGAAGAACGTCATAGACTACGCGAAATAATGAAAGAGCTCAAAGATGAAGCTCATGCTATTTCCAGATATTGGGACGATATTAAGTTAGAATTGAAAGTTAATCTTACTCTACATGAATTAGACGCTAAAGAAATAGAACTGATGAGAACTAGATCATCTAATCCTTTATCAAATAAAGAACTTGCTGCATTAGATTTACAATAATATATACCCGAATATACCTGGGTATACACATAATGTCTTATATGAGGATAAACTATGTATAAATCAATTGGATTAACTTTGGGCTTATTAATTTCTGTCAATACATATGCCATGACTTTTGAACATGCCAGAGATATTTATAAACATGTTCTAAAAGCTAATCATATTGTATTTGCTCCTTCATTACATTTAGATAAATCACCAGACATTAATGCCTATAATACAGGCTTTACTATTAGTATTAATCAAGGCATGTTGAACTATGTACGTAATGATGATGAGATGGCATTAATAGTAGGTCATGAATTAGGCCATTCTAAAGACGGCGATATAGACAATGAACTAACAGCTGATAGTTATGGAGCTACGGCTATAATCCGAGCAGGATATAACAAATGCAGGGGTGCTCAAGCATTAGCTAGACTACATGATATTGGTGATAGGGCTCATCCTCCATCAACTTATAGAGTTAAACACTTAGGTTGTTAGTTATATATGGCGGTAGTGATGTGCCTTAATATGAACTACCGTATAATAGCCCCTATGAAGACAGGGGCTAAGGAAACTTAAGGGGGGGACAGACATTTACTAGCGTAAATGAATGGCCTATCCCCTCTGTCTTTATCTTATTAGCTTTAATCAAATGTCTGTCATCTCCCTCCCAATCCCTCCCCTTCTGTCAAGCAGAAATATGGAGGTCTTGTCCGTTAATTTACTCAAGAGAGTAAGAATTCTTTAATCTATAGGATTAAAAGAATTCCTATTAGGGGTTAGGACCCCAAAGTAATTGACTGATGGCAAGAGTGGGTATACGGCCATCAACTACTTCTCGCCTCTTACATAGCCTCTAAGCAGCCGGCCTAATAAAACACAGCTCAACCATGAATCGAAGATTCATAATCTACGCATTTAGCCCCTCGCCAAGCTCGTGCCTACTCGGACATGAATTTTATGATTCATAATCCTCGCAGTCACTAATACTTAGTCACTAAACCCCTGGTGCTTAAAGGAGTGGAACACGACAAATACTGGAGTAGGTTACGACAAAACTTGGTGAACCTAGGGGGAATTTCCGAACTCCATGTGGGGGTATCGTCCGGAAAGAAAACCCAGTGTTTTCAAGCACTTAAGAAAATGTTTTCAAGGACCTAGGAAGTGGAACCAGAGCAGGAACATTCATAGCTATTATATCTAGTATGACTAGAAATAAAGAATCAAAAATAAACCATTTAATGTTTTCAAGGGCTTAGGAAAATGTTCCCTAAGTTACACATTTACTTTAAAAACACCAGTATAGCAGTGATTGTTCCCTATCAGGAACATTGGTGTCAGGTATTAGGAATTTCCGAACATGTGATATAATGTATTAAATCCTACTTGTGAAAACGCCTATGCCATTTTTACTTTTATTATTACCTCTCCTTGCTAAAATTCCCGGAATGATCGGAGATTATTACAGCAAGCGTCTTGACCTTGAAGTTACTAAGGTTAATACAGCTAAGGAAGTTGAACTTGCTAAAGCACAGATGGCTACAGATATTGCCAAGGCTGAATTAGCAAATGCGCAGCAAGTTGTTCTTATGACTTCTACAACTTTCCGCACAGTTATGACTTGTTTAGTATTTACACCGTTTGCTATTACAATGATTTCTTCTAAATGGTCTGCTGTTATATTCGCTAACTTTTCTTTAATGCCTGCCTGGTATTCACAAATATGTCTTACAATCATTTTAGCTATATACGGTATTACTGTAGGGGCCCCTGTTGTTAAGAACATATTTGACGGCTTAGGTACTTATCTAGATGGTAAAAGAAATTATATTCTAGAAAAAGCAAAAATAAATAGAAAGGTATTTTTTGATAGTCTTCGTAAAGACGGAGCACTATCTCAACAGGAAGTAGACGAGGCTAATAAGGCCCTTGATGAAGCAGAGAAATAACATGGATTTTGATACCGCATCACTTAAATATGCTATGGGTATGGTAGTTTCTAGTATTCTATCGTATACATTATGGGCCTATAAGAAACATGTTAAAAGAATAGAGGTAATGAATGATACAATGAATACTCTACAAACAAATCAAAAAGTAACAGATGTAGAGATTCGAGCAATAAAAGAAGATGTTACAGAAATAAAAAGTACACTTAAACTAATTTTAAAACGTTTATAGGAACTATTAAAGAATTCTTAATAGTTCAAAAAGAAGGCAAGTCAGCAATAGACTAAATAATTAAATAATCTAAAGGAATTAAAATGATAGTTACAATATTTAAAACAATATTATATGTAGTTCTATTACCTGTAAAATTTTGTTTATATTTTTTAAATAAAATATTATCTTTTTCTGCACGAGAAGTTAAAGAATTACAAGATTTCGTAGTACCACTATGCGAGTCGCTTCTGTAGTTATAAACTAAATAATTAAATAACCCAAAGGAATTAAAATGATAGCTAAAATATTTAAAACAGTATTATATGTAGTTCTATTACCTGTAAGATTTTGTTTATATCTTATAAATAAAGGATTAGAATTTGCTGCACACGAATTTAAAGAATTACAAGATTTAGTAACTCCACCTGTAGCACCTATAGTTCCATTAGTTCCAGCCGCACCCGTTGCACCTGCTCCTGTAGTTCAAGATTTAGTACCTGCTCCTGTAGTTAAAGTAGAATAAAAATACTTAATTAAGGATATCCTCAGATGGATTATGATGAAAATGGCAAAGCAGGGGCAGGACGCCCATGTAAATTTGAACCGTGGATGTGTGAAAAAATATTAGAAATAGCTAGTAACGGTGGTCACCAAGCTGCTATGATGCAAGCTATAGGTATTAAAAAAACTCAATTTCACACATGGAAAAAAGAAATTCCAGAATTCAAAGACGCAATTGAAGAAGCTAAACTAATTAGCCAAAGTGTATATGAAAATATATTACTTCAAGGAGCCATGGGAAAAATTCCTGGATTTAATTTTAATTCTATTTCATTATTAATGCATAATAAATTTCCTGATGAATATAAACGAGGGTCTAATGGCAGTACTGTTTCTAGTACAGAAATAACAATTAATCAATTACATTTAAGTCCTAAAGAAATAGATTATAAGATAGCACAAAAATTAGAAAAATTACAAGCTCTTGGTATAGACTTAAAAGGGATTGATAATGACTCTTGAAACTAAGGAAGACTTACAAAAAGAGTTATTAGAGTTATTAGAAGAAAAAGAACGTCAAGTAGAGTTTAATAAAATCTCTACATTGTTTCCCGCTGTAGGACCCTTTCGTAGAGAATTGTATCCAAAGCATATAGCATTTATGAATGCTGGTAAAGATTTTTCTCAAAGAGCTTTCATCGCAGCAAATCGAACCGGCAAAACGGTTTCAGGAGCTGCTGAGATGTCTTATCATTTAACAGGACAATATCCTGAATGGTGGGAAGGAAGACGTTTCTTAAATGCTATCAGTGCATGGGCAGCAGGAGTATCAAATCAATCAACAAAAGAAATTCAACAATATGAATTAATAGGGGATTTATCTAATTCTGGTACAGGATTAATTCCTAAAGATTGTATTTTAAAAATAACAAAAAAACCAGGGGTTGCTGATGCTGTAGAAACAGTATTTGTACAGCATATAAGTGGCGGAACAAGTCAATTAACATTTAAATCCTATGAACAGGGTAGAGATAGTTTTCAAGGAACTAAAAAACAAGTTATATGGTTAGATGAGGAACCAAAAGATAGGTCTATATTTACAGAATGTCTAACAAGGACAATGGACAAATATAACCCCGGTATAATATATTGTACTTTTACACCACTTTTTGGTTTATCTGATGTAGTTATGAACTTTTTACCAGATGGTAAAGTTCCAGAAGATGGTTTTGATCCATTACACCCATATAAATTTGTTACACAAGTTAACTGGGAAGAAGTACCTCATCTATCTGAGTCCCAAAAGAAAGAAATATTAGATAGTTATTCTCCTCATGAACGTGATGCACGTAGTAAAGGAGTTCCATCTCTAGGAGCTGGAGCTATTTATCCTTATACAGAAGACAGTATTGTTACTGAACCATTTAAAATACCTAGTTGGTGGCCTAAAGCCTATGGTTTAGACGTAGGTTGGAACAAAACAGCCGCAGTTTGGGGGGCTTTAGATCCTGATAGTAATAAAATATTTATTTATTCCGAACATTATGAAGGATTTGAACAACCAGTTGTACATGCCCAATCTATAAAAGCTAGGGGAGATTGGATTACAGGAGCAATTGATCCTGCATCTGAAGGATCTAGCCAAGTAGATGGTAAAGCTTTATTTAATTTGTATGAAGAAGCAGGATTAATTTTAGAATTTGCAGATAATTCGATAAATGCTGGTATAATGAAAGTAGGACAAATGTTTGCGTCCGGGCAATTAAAAATATTTAGCACATGTAAAAATCTATTAAAAGAATATCGTGTATACAGAAGAGATGAAAATGGTAAGATTGTTAAGAAAAATGATCATGCTCTAGATGCACTCAGATATTTAATGATGACAGGAATGGATTATATGTCAATTCCTATTGATCCTGACTACACAGAAAAAGCCGATACCAATGACAGCGGCAGAGATGAATTTACCGGCTATTAAATTAGAGACCAATTGGATATTAAATATGACTAAAGACACGAAATTAACATTAGACAAATTAAAAAACAGTGGTAATATCGCCGACCTATTAGATGAATATAAATTATCTGAAATTGGTGAACAAGTTTACAATGGTTATAAGATTGATGAAGATAGTAGATCTGAATGGAAAGAAACTGTTGATAAAGCAATGGATATTGCTAAACAAAAAGTAGATCCAAAAAACCATCCTTGGCCAGGGGCTTCTAATGTTAAGTTCCCATTAATCTCTGAAGCTTCTATTCAATTTGCTGCACGTGTAATGCCTGAAATTATTCAAAATGATAAGGTTATTAGAGCTAATATTGTAGGCCAAGATTTAGACGGTGCTAAATTACGCAGGGCTCATCGCGTATCTGAATATATGTCTTATCAATTATTGTGTGAATCTACAGATTGGGAAGATGGAACAGATAAATTATTACAAGTTATTCCTGTATTAGGTACAGCATTTAAGAAAACATATTATGATGCTGCCGAAAAGAAAAATGTTAGTATGTTATGTGTTCCTGATAAAATTGTTGTAAATTATGCAACACAAAGTTTAGAAACAGCACGAAGAATTACACATGTAATTACAATGTATTCTAATGATATTATAGAACGTCAAAGACGTGGTATATTTTCTGAATCTGTAGACCCTGAATTATTAAGACCAATAGATTCTTCTGATAATGATAAAGATTTTGCTATTGAGTTACTAGAACAACATTGTTATTTAGATTTAGATGATGACGATTATAAAGAACCTTATATTGTTACAATACATAAAAATAGTAGACAAGTTCTTAGAATTACACATAGATTTAATACAATAGAAAAGAATAAAAATGGTGAAGTAGTATGTATTGAACCAATACATTATTTTACAGACTTCCATTTTATTAGATCACCAGATGGTGGATTCTATAGTATTGGTTTTGGTAGTTTGCTTCTCCCTATTAATTCCGCAATTAATACCTTAATCAATCAGCTATTAGACGCAGGAACATTAAGTAATACACAAGGCGGCTTTTTAGGTAGAGGCTTAAGAATTAAAAATGGTGAATTAAAGATTAAAATGGGTGAGTGGAAAGTATTAGATGCTGCTTCAGGCACTAATATTTCTCAAAATGTGTTCCCATTACCTGTAAGAGAACCTTCTCAAACATTATTTAGTTTATTAGGCTTATTATTACAAATGGGTAAAGATCTTTCTTCTTCTACAGACGTGATGAAAGGACAACAACCTGCACAGAATGTAGCTACAGGTACAATTAGTGCTTTAGTAGAGCAAGGTAGTAAGATATTTGCTGCAATTAACAAAAGATTATATAGAAGTTTAAAAAAAGAATATACAAAACTTTATGCTTTAAATGCTCACCATCTTTCTGATGCAAAATATAAAGAAATTATGGATGATCCAGAAGCAGATGCTAAAAAAGATTTTGAATTATATAGTATGGATGTTTATCCTGTATCAGACCCTTCTTTATCTAGTGATCAACAACGATTAAATAGATCTATGGTTATGCACCAACTCCCTACAGTTGATATGAGAGCTGCTGATGAGTATACATTACAATCTATGAGCTTAGATCAATCAACTATTGATAGATTATTACCAAAACCAGACCCTAGTGCACCCCCTCCTCCAGATCAACAACTTATTTTAGCGCAAATTCAACTAATTAATGCTCAAATAGTTGAAATGGGGCACAAAATGACAGTGCTGGCTCAAAATGCTAGTATTGGACAACAAGATATGGCATTAAAAGCTGCTATGACAGATTCACAAATACAAGAATCTGCTGCTAGAACAGTTAAAATGCAAATTGATGCTTCTCATGGTGATAGTAAAGTTGCTATTGCTGCGGCTAAACTTAATTCTTCTGATTTAATGAAGGGTGCTCAATTTAATCATAAACAAGAACTAGATCAAGCTAAATTAGTATTAAATTCTATGGATGCTAAAACTAAAGCAACTAAAGTAAGTACAGATTTAACTAAAACACTTATTAAAGATAAGACTGAGAATAAAAAAATAGAGTTGGATGCTAAAGAAAAAGGAATACCAAAATATTCTGAACATGATATTTTACATACGGCCAAATTAAAGGGATTATCTCCTGAACAGGTCAGAAATATTCTGAAAGAAAAGGATAAATCATGAGAAAGAAACCTGTTGAATTAGTAGATTTATTACCCGAGATGATTAATGTAGATGATACAACAGATCCTGGTCTCGAGCCATTTAAAATACCTAATATGGATATACCAAATAAAGTTCCTAAAATTGAATCATATATGCCGATAATACCTGATAATATGGCACAAGGATATCAAGAATTTAAAACAAGAAATCCAATGGTTAATATAGATGATTTAGGGATTATGACTCCTGATGACGCGACCCCCGCAGATTTATTGCCAGATTATGAAAATGTAGACGATCTACAAGGATTTAATACATGAAAATAGACATTAGTAATTTTAGAACTTGGAAAAAAGATCCAATTACAATTGCCTTATTTAAAGCTTTAGAAGACGTAAGAAAAAATATTGAAAGTGGTATGATCAACGCTAACAATATCCTCGCCGAGGATTGCCAATCACGTATGACTAAATTATTGGGCATGCGAGAAGGAATTGATCTAGTGTTAGAGATAACTTGTGAAGACTTAGACGATGGAGACGACTTAGATGTTGAAGAGACAGATAAAACCAGCAGGACATAGAGTTTTGGTGAAGTTAAAAAGAGTAAGTGAAGTAAAAGAAGTCACTTATGGAGACCAAAAAATTATTGTTGAAGTAAAAACCAACAAGAAATTGAATGCAGAAAAACTTAGTACTCAAGAAGCTAGAATTGTAGCTTTAGGGCCTACAGCTTTTAAAGCATTTGATGATGGGCACCCATGGTGTAAAGAAGGAGATCTTGTCATGATTTGTCGATATTCAGGTGATGATAGAACTGATATTGAAGATGATGAAATCTATAGAATTATTAATGACGAAGATGTTCAAGCAATTTTTGTAGGAGAATGATATGTCAATAGAAGACGAAATTAAAACAGAACTAAAAGCTCAGGGTATTATTGAAGATAAAGAACAACATGAAGAAATTATAGAAGAACCTGTAGACCATTCTGGTAAAGATTATACAGCTTTTGAAAAAGAACAGATGGATAAAGGTTGGAGTCCTGATGGTGTTAAATCAGCAGAAGAATATGCTCGCACAGAACCTCTATATGAAGAAATCAAAGCTCGTGGTAAACAATTAAAACAAATGCAGAAAGCTATTGATTCTTTAACAGAGCATATGACCAAACAAGAAAAATTAGCGTACAATAGAGCTTTAGATACATTACGAAAAGAAAAAGAAGAAGCTGTTTTAAGAGGTGACTTACAAACTGTTACACAAATTGAACATGAACAAGCAAAATTAACCGCAGTTCCAGCATCTATTCCTGAAGCTGATGCTTTCACAGACAAATATGGACATATCTTTAAATCTCCTGGATTTGAAGAAATGGAAATTGCTGAATTCGTTAAACAACGTGATATTGATTTAATGTCTAGAAAATTATCTCCAAAAGATCATATGCAAGCACTAGAAGAACATATGGTAAAACGATTCCCTAATTATTTTAATAAAAAAGAAGTCGTTAGTAGAGATAATTCTTATGTTGAAATGGGGGATGGTGATAATGTAGCCAGAAAATCATCTAATAGAAAATATTCTTTTAATGATTTATCATATGAACAGAAGAAGGTAGCACAAGATTTTAAATCTCGTGGTATAATGACTGTAGAGAAATACATAAAAGATTTAGTTGACTTAGGTGAACTTAAATAATTTAGATGGAGTTATGAGTATGACTAATAAACATTTAGACAGTAGTAAAAGGCCACAGAGAACGCCATTACATAAGCAGCGAGCATTAGCAGCCACTCATCGGGAAGGATGGGAAAGACGGTATGTTAATGAAACTCCTGATAGAATTGAATCTTACATGCAAGCAGGTTGGACTCCAGTAATGGATAAAAATGCTAATAGTAGCGATGAAAGAGCTCAATCAGAATCTCAATTAGGCTCAGTAGTACGAAAAGTAGTGAATAAAGATATCAATGCTTCTTGTCGAACAGCAATTTTAATGGAGATTCCAAAAGAAATTTATGATGAAGATCAAAAAGATAAACAAAAAGAAATTGATCGCGTCGAGGCTTCATATGACCCAAGTAAGTTTGCCCAATCCGGTGCAGATTATGGGGATATGGAGATTAAATAATTTATTAAAGGAAAAAACAAATGGCAAATTTAAACGCGCCACGCGGTTTTGAACCTGTACGACACTCTGATGGTAAACCTTACACAGGCCAATGCAATCGGTATTATAAAGATGCTACAGCCGGTATTATTGGCGTAGGCGATCCTGTAATTCGTGTTGTATCAAGTTCCGATCCCTACGGTGGCCCTGAAATCGTTCGTGCTACAACTGGCTCTGCTATTACTGGTGTTGTTATTGGTATTGAACCTGTCCTAGGAAATCTAAGTCAAGTAGGTTACTTAGCTGCTGCTGATATTGGTTATGTATTAGTTGCTGATGACCCAAACCTACTCTTTGAAGTACAAGAGGGTGGAGCAGGCACTGCACTAGCTGTTACAGATGTTGGTAAACATATTAATAGCGTCACTGCATTAAATGCAGATACAACTATTGGTCGTTCTAAATATCAAATTGATAATAATGCTAAAGCTACAAACAACACCTGGATTATCGTAGGTCTTTCTCCAAAATCAGATAACGCTGTAGGAACATATGCTAAATGGTTAGTTAGACCCAACTTGCATACTGAAGTTAATGCTAGTGCTACCAATGTTACGGAGATATAATATATGATAAATACAGGTGCGATTTCCAAGGCCTTGCGCCCTGGAGTAAATTCCTGGTTTGGTCTTGCTTATAATCAATATCCAGAAGAATATAAACAAATCTTCGATACAATGATGTCATCAATGAATTTTGAAGAAGATGTTAATGTTAATGGATTTGGTTTAGCAGCAGTAAAACCAGAAGGCATGGCTTTATCATATGATAGTATGCAACAAGGGTTCTTGAAACGCTATGTTCATGTTACTTATGCATTAGGTTATGTAATTTCTAGAGAAGCTATTGAAGATAATCTCTATATTAAATTAGCTCAACAACGTTCTGAAGCTTTGGCTCGTTCTATGAAACAAACTAAAGAAAACGTTGCTGCTAATATTCTAAATAGAGCATTCAATAGTTCTTATACTGGTGCTGATGCTTTAGAACTTTGTTCTACAGCTCATTTACTTTCTAAAGGCGGTACTTTCTCTAACAAGATTGCTACAGCTGCAGATTTAAGTGAAGCATCTTTAGAACAAGCTCTTATTGATATCGCAGGTTTTGTTGATGATGCAAATCTTCGAATGAGTGCTCGCGGAATGAAATTAATTATTCCTCGCCAACTTCAATTTGAAGCTCAACGTATTCTTAAGAATATGGATCGTCCAGGAACTGCTGAAAGAGATATTAATGCTATGGTTAGCCTTGGTATGTTGCCAGGTGGTATTGTAATGAATCATTATCTAACTGACACTGATGCATTCTTTATTAAAACTGACGTAGCTGAAGGTCTAAAACATTTCTCTCGTAGAGCACTAGAAATCAAAGATGATAGTGACTTCGATACTGAAAATGTTAAGTTCAAAGCTTCTGAAAGATTTTCTTTTGGATGGACTGATCCTCGCGGAATATATGGAAGTCCTGGTGCTTAAATCAACAGTCCAGAATTTAAAAACCTCTGGACTTTATCCAATTATATGATAGTATTCGAATAAAGAATGCTATAATATACTTGAACGCAAAGAAATAGTTAGAATTGGCCTCTTTATGGGGCCAGCTCTTCTCAAGTTTAACAATTAATTATAGATAACTATAATAATGGAGAAATAAAATATATGCCAATTTCAAATTACCCACATGGATTTGCCAACGGCCTTACGGTACGTGGACTCCCTATTAATTTAGCTCATCCAGGGAAAGTATTCTTCTTAAATAACTCCGCAGTAGTTGCCGATGGCGGTATTGGTGGTAGTGATGGTAATCTCGGAAGTTATCAAAAACCATTCAGCACATTAAGTGGTGCTATGGCCTCCTGTACAGCTAGTCGTGGTGATATCATCATGGTTATGCCTGGACATGCCGAAACAATTTCAAGTGCTACAGCTCTAACACTCAGTGTTGCTGGTGTTGCTATTGTAGGTTTAGGTGTAGGGTCTCTAAGACCAACATTTACCCTAGATACAGCTAATACAGCTACTATTAATGTTACAGCAGCTAATATTTCAATTAGTAACTGTCTATTTGTAGCTAATTTTTTAGCTATTGCAGCTTTATTCACTACAACTACAGCTAAAGGCTTCAGTTTAAATAATTGTGAATTTAGAGATACTTCATCAGTTCTTAATTTTAAAGCTATTGTTGATACTAGTGCTACTTCCAATAATACTGATGGTTTAGCTATTATTGAATGTCAAATGAATGGTTTAGGCACTACTTCTGGTTCATGTCTTGTAAAAATGAATGGAACTAATCGTGGTTTAACTATTAAAGACAGTATTGTTAAACATGCTGCTACAAGCACTGCAGGTTTAATGCCTATTGCCACAGGTAAAGTAGTTACAGATGTAGAGATTAGCAGAAATGTTATTAGTTTAGTTGGTGCTCAAGCAGCAACTACAGGTATTATTATTACTACTGATGGAACTACTAATGCTGGTATTATCAGATATAATCTAATTACAAGTTTAGATGACACATCTGAAATCTTAGTAACAGCATCTTCTGGTTTCATGTTTATGGAAAATAAATACTCTAGTTCTGTTGCATTGTCTGGCTACCTACTACCAGGTGCTGATTCTTAATAAAAAGGGGGCGAAAGCCCCTTCTTACATTATTATAAACAGCTAAAAGAGGAGATTTATTTTGGCTAATACAATAACAAACACTAGATTACTAGCTAATGAACAAAGAGTTATACAATATATTTGTATTGCGAGTGATGGAACTCAAGAAACAAACACAATAATTTATAATAGCAGTGCTGTAGCAACAGCTATCGGAATAGCGGACCCTTTAAAATCTACTATTATACGGGCAAGATATGTATCTAATGCTGCATTAGGTGTTGTAAATTTAGATTTTGACGCTTCTACAAAAGTCCTAGCCTTAGCAATGCCGTATAATGGTTACAGTATGGATATGAATTTTAAAGATATAGGCGGATTAAAAAATACAGCCGGAACAGGAATTACAGGTAATATTCTATTAACTACTACTGGTTTAGCTTCAGGCAATAAAATTACTTTAATATTAGAAGTTAGACCTAATTAATGCCAATAGAAAGGAAAACTGGTCCAGGATATGCCTATATATTATGTGATGTATGTGGTAGAAAGATCAGACAAAAAGATGCAATATTAATAACTGATAGATATAATACTCAGTCGAATTTACTCGTCTGTAAAGATGATGCTGATAAAACTAATCCTCAGAATATTCCATTTTCTATTTCCGAATTAAATATTATTAATCCTAAATTAGTAAGAAGTGAAGCACCAGATACTAATATTGTAAATCCTTATGATAATAGAGTTCCGAGTGCTCCTCAATTAGCAATAGCTACTATACATCCTATTAATAGTACTATTATATTACAATGGCAAGGTCCGGTAAATGCTGGAAGTGGCCCAATTATCGGGTATCAAATAACTCGGGCAAAACCACAACTAACTTTGGATGAGACTATTGAATCCAATACAAATATTAACTCAACATATTATGAAGATTTAACGGGAGATATTTCTGTAGATTATTCATATACAATAGCAGCTATTAATACATTTGGTATGGGGCCTTCTACTATTGCGTACTATCCAGTAAACCGGTCAGATACTGTTCTAGGCCCAACAGATAAATACTTAATAACATCACAAACTAGTTATACAATAACTAATGGTAGTGGTGCATACATATTAGCAGGGAATACATAATGACAACTACAGTTAAAGTACAGGATTTAACAGGTTTAGGAGTAATTACTGCCGGAGATAAATTAGTTGGTGAACGTGTAGCCGGTACAACTTCTCTTATAACTTATTCTGATATTGGTAGTACAGCTCGAACTACTGTAGGCACTTTAACTACAGGAGTGTGGAATGCAACAACAATAGCACCTGGTTATGGTGGTACAGGTATTGCTTCTTATAGTACTAATTCAATGTTATATGCTACAGGTGCTACAACCTTAACACAATTAACTGCTGTAGCTAATGCTGTTCTTTCTTATAACGGTTCTGGTGTACCTAGTGCTTCTACTACATTACCCTCTGGTTTAACAATTCCAGGTTACCAAGCCACGCTAACTCCTGCAGCCCTTACTAAAGTAGACGACACTAATGTTACATTAACTCTTGGTGGAACACCTGCCACAGCTCTTTTACAAGCGTCATCTCTCACTCTAGGTTGGACAGGTCAATTAGGCCTAACTAGAGGCGGTACAGCAGCAAGTTTAACAGCATCTAATGGTGGGGTAGTCTATTCCACTGCAAGTGCCTTAGCGGTGCTCTCAGGAACTGCTACAGCTAATAAAATGCTGTTATCAGGATCAAGTACAACTCCTACATGGAGTACTTCTACAATACCAACTAGTGCTGGTGCAACAGCAAATAAATTATTATTATCTGACGGCACAAATTATGTACTATCAACCCCCACTTTCCCTAATGCTTCAGCAACTTCTGGTAAAATGATTAAATCTGATGGTACTAATTGGACTGCTAGTACAGAAACTTATGCAGTGCCTGGTACTGCAGGTAATTTACTTCGTTCTGACGGCACTAATTGGACTGCTGCTAAAGCAACTTTAACTACTGATGTTACAGGAGTATTACCTGTTGCTAATGGCGGTACTGCTGGGTCAACGACTGATGCTGCTAAAATTGCTTTAGCAGTAATAAGTGCTACTACAGGTTCGGAGATTCTGCCTACTGGAACAACAGCACAAAGAGACGGAAGTCCAGTAGCAGGGTATTTTAGGTTTAATACTACCAACACAGCGTTTGAAGGATATAATGGCTCAGCATGGACAAACTTTAACGATTTTGTTTTAATATCGTCAGCCACCGCTTCATCATCCGCCACTATTGATTTCACCTCGATTAGCAATTCAGTATATGACTCCTATAGACTTGTTATAAGGGATTTTTTACCTGCAACAAACAGTGTAAATTTGTTACTTCGAACATCAGCTGCCGGCGTATTTAGATCAACAGCCGATTACTCGTACCAAAACTTGCGCTGGACAACGGCGGCTGTGGGTTTTGGTGGATCAGCGGCTGGGGCAACAGGAATTATATTAGATGCGACTGGTGATGCTATGGTAAACACCAATCCCGGTAGTTGGATAGTAGACTTTTTTAATTGCTCAAATACAACAAAATCAAAGAAATGTATAAGCCAAGGATATTACTATGGTGCTACTCTTCTTGGGACCGTTGGCGGTGGGCAAAGCGCCCCAACTACTGCAGTGGACGGATTTAGACTATTAATGAGTTCTGGAAACATCGCATCTGGGACAGTTTACCTTTATGGAGCAAAAGCATAATGCTTACAAAAATAGTGGACGGAAAAACAGTGGTAATGTCCGATGAGGAAGAAACTAATATTAGACTGGAGTGGGCGTCCTATACGGGGCCAACCTACGCAGAGCTTCGTGCAAAAGCCTATCCATCAATACCAGACCAGCTAGACACCATATTTCACGATGGTCTTGATGCGTGGAGAGCTGGAATACAGGCTATAAAAAATAAATATCCGAAGGTGATAGCATGAGTAACTCTAGTTGCTATAGATAAAGGAGAATAAATTGGCTACTTCAGGAAGCACTAATTTTACACAGACTAAAAGTGATGTTATTAATGACGCCTTTCAAAATATTGGTGTTTATGGCTTAGGTAGAACAATATCTTCTGAAGATTTTAATTTTGCTAGTAATACATTAAATAAAATGATTAAAGCTTGGGGTTCTCAAGGATTACATCTTTGGACACGAGAAGAAAATACATTATTTTTAACTAAAGATCAAGCTTCATATACATTAGGCAGTACGGCTAATGCTTGTTTAGCTAGTGATGCAATCATTACTAGATTAAATGGGGTTTTAGCAGCAAGTGCCACATCTGTAACAGTAGATAGCACAACAGGAATGACTGTAGGAGATTATATTGGAATAGTCCTTACAAGTACAGCTGTTCATTATACTACTATAGCCACTATACCAACTTCTACTACATTAACATTGACCTCTGGTATTACCACTGCAGCTTCTGATAATGCTGAGGTATATACCTTTACTACTAAAATTAGTAAGCCACTAAGAATTTTAGGTTGTAGAAGAGCACAAGGTATTGATAATGGTGCTACTACATCTCTTACAGAAGTAGAAATGGCAGAAATTTCTTATTACGATTATATGAATCTTCCTAGTAAAACTAATTCTGGTCTTCCTAATCAATTTGCTTATGATCCAACAAATACTACAGGTATATTATATGTGTGGCAACGCCCTACTAGTGGTATCTATAGATTAAACTTTACCTCTGAAAGAATGATTGAAGATTTAGATGCAGTTGGTGATAATTTTGATTTTCCAAGTGAATGGCTTGAACCTATCACATGGCAATTATCATTAAGACTTTGCCCTGCTTTTGGTAAAGATCAAAAAATGATTAATAGTATTGCTCCTATAGCACAGAGTATGTTACAAAATTTATTAGATTGGGATAGTGAAGTTACTTCAGTATCTCTACAACCAGATATTGAGACTTAATATGGATCTAAGTATAAATGGTGGTTCATACGAACATTATTCACTTGCGACTAATAATCAACGGTGTATAAATGCTTATATTACAAACCCCGGACCTGAAGGTAGAGGAAAAGCAACTCTTATTTCTAGAGTAGGTAAAAAATTAATGACTACTCTTACTGGTGTATCAACAATTAGAGAAATGATATTTCTTGATGATGTTCTTTATGTTGTAGCAAGTAATAAATTTTTTAAAGTGGTAATTGATTATACAGCACACACTGCATCTTTTACAGAATTAGGGACAATTAATAATTATTCAGGGCTGGTATCAATAGCAGCTAATCCATATCAAATTATTATTGTTAACGGGACAACATCTGGATGGTTATATTCCCCTTTAAATTATAATGCTGTCACAGTTGGACCTATTGGAGGTACAGGAGGAGATACATATACATTAACAATTAATGGAACTCCAATATATACAGCATTTGCTGTAACTACTGCCCTAACTGTTGTAGCACTAATTACTAAAATCAATACACTGACAAGCACTACTAATATTACTGCAGCTAGCGGGGGTACAGGAATATTAACATTAACAGGAATTGATTCCACTCCTATAGTTATTACTGAGAGTGGAACAGGATTTACTGCAGGGACAGATGGTATCACTGTATCTACAGGCCCTTTTTCTACAGGAACAGCTAATGCTTTTGCTCAAATAATAGACCCTGATTTTCAAGGTGGAAGTTGTGTAGCATTTTTAGATGGTTATTTCTTTATTGCTGTTCCAGATAGTAATAGATTTTATGCTAGTCAAATAAATGATGGTTCGGCATATGATGCATTAGACCTTGCTACAGCAGAAATTAATAATAGTCCTATTGTATCTTTACAAGTTAAAAATAGACAATTATGGATATTTAAAAAAGATTACATAGAAGTATGGTATGATGCAGCTAATGCAACAGGAATGCCGTTAGCACCACGAATAGGCAGTGAACTATCTATTGGGTGTATTGCTCCTGCCTCAGTTATTAATATTGATAATACCTTATACTGGTTTGACAGTAGAAAATTTATTGCCATGGCTGTTGATTCATCTGCAGTAACTTCACAAACTACAGGTAATGCTGCAGTATCAGTAAGCACAGATGCTTTGAATAATATTTTTTCTGAATACGAAACAATTGAGGATGCTGTGGCTTGCGGTTATCAAGAACGTGGTCATTTAATGTATCAAATTACATTTCCAACAGAAAATAAAACATGGGTATATGATTTAACAACAAAAACTTGGCACGAACGAACATTTTATGATAGTACTTTTGATGTATATGATCCTGATTTGGCAGAAATGGCTGTAAGTAATAATGGATTAACAGTTGTTGGAAATAGAAATTCTTCTAAGTTATATATTTCACACCCAAATTATTTTAATGATGCGGGCACAGATATTTATTGTGTAAGATCAACGGCTCAAATTAATCAAGATTTTAAATATTTTGGTATTGATATGTTAGAATTATGTTGTACCACAGGATTAGCTAATTCCTCAGGAAGTGGATCAGATCCTATGATTAGTATGAGATATTCGAATGATGGTGGATATACTTGGAGTAATGAGCAAATGCGGTCATTAGGACAAATTGGTGAATATGGAAAAAGAATTATTTGGAATAGACTTGGGTCATCAGCGAATTGGATATTTGAATTTACAATTGTTGCTCCAATTAAGTGGTCTATTGTTAGTGGAAGCATAAATATTACAGAAATAGAGGTATAACATGAGCAAAATAATAGGCGAACCAATATTTTCTGCATTTGATAACAATGGAGATCCTTTAAATGGGGGTTTTGTATATAGTTATTCCGCAGGATCTTCTACACCATTAGCAACCTATCCTACATTAACAGATGCGGCTAATTCTACAAACGCCAATAGTAATCCTGTACAATTAAATAGTAGAGGTGAAGCTAATATTATTATTAAAGGATCTACTAAATTAATATTAAAAGATGCGTTGTTAAATACTATATGGACTGTAGATAATATTGCTGATGTTACATCTAATTCCTTTTCGGAAATTGTTGATGTCAATGGCAACCCAATTATTACTTTTACAGCAGTTGCTAGTGCTATTAATCGATTAGAAATTAGAAATAGTACAACAACAAATCCTCCTGTAGTTACAGTTACGGGTACAGATACTAATATTGGTCTTCAAGTTACAACTAAAGGCTCAGGAGTATTAGCTGTAACAGGTGCTACTACTGTAACTGGAAACACTACTATAACAGGCAATACTACTGTAACAGGCACTATACAAGCTACTGGTGCTATTTCTACAGCAAGTAATTTAACTGTAACAGGCAATGTAATTATTACAGATCATTTAGTTGGTTCATTATCTGGTGGCACATCTTTACCATTGGCTACTGGTGTCACAGGGAATTTAGCCGTTAGTAATTTAAATAGCGGTACATCTGCCTCTGCTTCTACATTTTGGAGGGGGGACGGTACATGGGCATCAGCCACTACAGGTAGTCTAGTATTATTAACATCTGCTTCAGCATCTAGTCAAGCCACAGTAGATTTTACAAGTTTAAGTTTATCTACTTATAGTGCACTTAGAATTATTGGTACTCAGATAAAACCTGTTAATAATAATGTTACATTATCTATGAGATATTCTACAGCAGGAACTTTTGATACAGGAAGTAATTATAAATCTTCTTTATTTAGAAATACTGATGTTGCCAGTGGTTTATCAGGAAGTACCGCTGGAACTACATCTATAGCTATTAATTCCACTAGTGATCCATTAGGAAATAGTACTTATAATACTCTTAACTTTGATTTATTACTTTATAATCCTGCAAATACTGTACAATATCATATGGCCACTTGGCATGCAGTATATTATTCTCAATCTAGTGCTTTACTTAGTGCACCAGGTTCTGCATTATATACTGCCTCAGTAACCGCAATAGATGGAGTAAGATTTTTTATGGATAGTGGAAATATATCTACAGGACTATTTTATGTCTATGGAATTAGAAATACTTAATTATATGATATAATAGCTATATGAAATTTGCTTTTAAAACCATAGACAATGTAAAAGCAGCACAATTTTTTTTAGAAGATCCTCTCCTATGCTTTATGGCACTAGGAGATGAAGCCCTAAAAGACTTTGATAATAATAGAGGATATAACCCTGCCCCATGTACAATAACAGGGATTTATCATAAAAATAAATTAATTTGTATAGTACAAGCAACATTATTTACGGAAAGTACTGTATCACTTCATTTATATTTAAAAAGTAATTTACACCATAGTGGTATATTAAAACCTTTACATATAGAATATGGTAAATATTTACAAAAATATTATCCAAATCTTAAAAAAGTTATGATAATTAGCCCTACACCTTGTAAACATGTACATGATGCTATAAAAGGATTGGGATTTAAACAAGAGGGTTGTTTAACTAAATCAATGATTTGGAGAGGACAATTGGTGGATTTACTTATTTTTGGTCGAGAATTACTTCCAAAAGTAGAAAATAAATTATTAATAGGTAATTAACAATGGCAAGTACTACACAATCTGCATCAGGCTTAGCAGGATCAACTAATGTTGCTAATGCTGGACCTAACTTAGTTTATAGTCAAGGCGGTGGTAAAACTAAAGAAGCAAAAGCCTTAAATTCTGCTATTCAAATAAATCCAAATAATATGGTAGATTTGTTAAAATCAGGACAACAAGCACAACAACAATATTATCAACAAGGACTACAATATTATACACAGGCTGTAAATACAGCTTCTCAGCAAATACAACAAAGTTATAATACAGCTAATGCTACATTACAACCTATTTCTATAGCTGGGCAACAAGCCATGGCAGAACAAATGAAAATGTTGGGATTACAACCTATTTCCCTTACTTCTAGTTATGCTAACAGACTTAATGGAATTGGGGTTAGTAATACTACCGATTTACAAAATCAAATTCAATCTGCTGAAAACCTTACAGATCCAGCAGCTCGTGCTGCGGCTAAACAAGATATTATTTCAAAACTTAATACTTTAAATACCCCTTTTGATTTAGCAGGAAAGAAAGCGGCCCTAGTTGCTCCTGATGAGCATCAATTAGCTTTACAGAATGTAAGAAATCAATATAATGCTGGACAACCATTTAGTCAAGAAGAAGCTTATTTATCTGACAAAAACATTGGGTTCACAGCAAGGAGAGATGCCGCAGCTTCCGCTGTTAGTATGAAACAAGATTATAATGCTAAAGTAGCTGATTTAGAGACTCAAAATGCTGCAGCTACGCTTACAGGAAATAAACTTCAAGGATTGACTAATGATTACAATCAATTCTACAGCCCTGAAAGTCAGAAAGCATATACAGGTGAAGAAGTTGGCGCAAAACTTGCTTCAACTCCAGGATATGAAAATCAATTAGCATCAGGAACTGCCGCCATTGCTAGACGAGGGGCTGCTGTTGGAATGTTAAATAGTGGTAATACATTAGCATCTTTACTTGAATATGGCCAAGGATTAGCTGCTAATACTTTTAGTCAATATATGGGAAATTTAAATTCTATTTCTGGTTTGGGAGCTCAATTTACTAATTCTATAGCTAATAACCAAGTAGGTGAAGGTGCTGCTCAATCTAGTTTAGCTACAGGTCTTGGTAGTGCTGGTGCACAAACGTATAATAATATTGGTAATTCTATAAATAGTAGTAATGCAGCCCAAGCTAATTTACTTCAACAAACTGCTCAAGCTAATGCTGCTTTCCAATATAATCAGAAACAAGCTAATTTAGATAGACAACAAGCTGCTAGTAATGCTGCTTTAGGTGCTACCGCCGGTATAATGAATGCTGGAACTAATGCAGCAGCATGGGGATATAATGTTTATCAAAATCAGCAACAAGCTAATTCTTTTGCTGCTAACTCAGGTGCATCATTTAGACCGTCTGGCTATTGGCAAGTATAGGTGACTTATGTTAAATCAAAATAGAAATTCTTCAGGATGGGTAGTCTAATATGTTAACAAAAACTGA
The DNA here is from genome assembly GCA_037129215.1 of Bacteroidota bacterium. Classification (GTDB taxonomy): domain Bacteria; phylum Bacteroidota; class Bacteroidia; order Chitinophagales; family Chitinophagaceae; genus CANFLJ01. Next base: position 21,304 of record JBAXVH010000001.1, read on the forward strand.
TTTACTTAGTACAGATCTTCCTAATGCAGATGCACGAGATGTACAATATCGAGCAACTAATCCTGCTCAACAAGCACCTATAGTTCCTGCTGGCGCTGATCCATCACTTGGTTGGATGCAGGGGGTCATGGCAGCTAAAGATCTTCAATTTAAACAAAATGAAGATGCTAATAGAAAAGGAATGTTAGATATTGCACAACATGGCGATATCAGAGAAGAACGTGTTTCTATGCACGGAGCAGAGTCTTTTGATTGGAAAAGACAAGATAGAGCCCAAGAACAATTTATTCAACAAGGAATGGCAACATCATTCCAACAAGGTGGTTATGAAGGAGTTATAGATTTCTTAGGGGCTAATGATCCTCAAAGAGCTATGGATTTTACTAAACAAAAATTAGAACTTGATGCTAGTATTATGGGCAATAAAGTAATGCAATCTTTAGTACCAAGTAAACAAGCAGAAGCTATGGTAGAAGGTTATAATGTAATAGGTAAAATGGGGCAGTCATTATTAAATGCTCCTGAACAAGATAGAAGTGGTATGTATCAACATATGTTACCTATTATTAAAACTATTAATCCTAACGCGTCTGATGGATTAGATTCTAATGCAATTAATATGTTTATGTTAGCTGCTGGACAAGCTATGCCAGAGAGTCAATTATTTGGTGCTCAGAGAGCTCAATTAACTTCTGAATCTGCTATGGGTAAACTAGATATTGATATTCGATCTAGATTGCAGAATGGTGAGACTATGGAAAATAGTCCATCACTTAGAGGAATGATTTCTGAATATAAACAGCATGAAGTTAATGCTGACTATAATAAGGAAAAATTAGACAGTATACAATATAAAAATATGATGGTTAATGCTGGACAAGCAAAAGACCAAGCACAAGCTAATGCAGCTAAATATCAAATTACTTCTAATATGAATTCTAAATTACAAGCTGAAAGTAAGAGATTTATAGAACTACAAGACCAAAAGAATACATTTGAAGGTGCTATGGATGCTATCGCTAGTGGTGGTGGTGGTGCTGCGCAAACAGCTGCTTATAGAAATGTCGCTATGATGTTTAATAAAGGCGCACTATCTGAACCTGACGTTGCTGCATTTGCTAATAGTGATAATACTGTTGCAGTTGCCAGAAAGAAATTAGAAAGTGTATATAGCCCTAACGGTATTCAAGCATTAAACCCTACAGAAATTCAAAGACTTAGAATATTAGTTGATAAAGTATATGAAAGAGCTTCTATTAAGCAACAAACTATAAATGATAGGTATAAAGGAATGGCACAGAAATTTGGTGTTGATGAAAAAGATTTGTCAATATATGATCCTTCTTCTCCTAATGACTGGATGCAACCTAATGTCCCACCAGATATTGCTGAACAGGCTCGTGCTGCTGTAGCAGCGGGCGCTAGTAAAGCTGCTGTAAATCAGAGAGTTAAAGAATTACTAAAAGGAAATCAATAATGGGTTCTTTTGATGATTTAATTCCTAAACAGCCAGATACAAGTTCTCCTGAAGTTAACACTACTCCAGATAATTCTGTTGCTTCGCCTAAAAATCAATTTCAAGATTTAGTTCCTAAACAAGAAGCACAACAAGAGCCAGTACATAATAGTGCTTTTATGTCTGCTATAGACGGCTGGAATAGGGCTTTTGGTAGAACTGCTGAAGGCGGATTACAATTATTATCTAATTATCTCCCAGATAAATTTAATAAAGCTGTTACACAATTGAATCAACAAAAAGAAAGAGAATATGCCCAAGATCTTATAGATCATCCAGTAGCTTCAAAAATAGGGGAGTTTTCAGGATATATTGGACAAGAGGCCTTATTACCAGTAGCTAAAGCTAATCTTGCTACTAAAATAGCATCTTATGCTGCTACAGGTGGAACTTTAATGGGGAGTCAATATGGATCTCCAGAACAAAGACAAGAAAGAGGCTTATATGGGGCTGCAATGTCTGGCGTATTTGGGGCTGCAGGTGAACTAGGCTGGATGGGTGCTAAATCCTTATTAAATTCCACGGCTGAATCTTCTCCAGGTTTATTAAGGAAATTATTCAAACCAGAAGATGCTGCCACACAGGAAATTGCTTCTAATATTAGTAATACAACTAATTTAAACAATACGTTAGTTAGAGGACAAGCTGCTGACAGAGTCGGTGTAACATTAACTCCAGGAGAAACTGTGGGAGGTAATATATTACCTCAGGCAGAGAAAGGATATTTAGTTTCTCAACAAAGTAAACTAGAAGCAGCTAAATATTTAAATGACAGATCTAGTGTATTAAAAACAAAAGTTAAAGACCTTATAGATAATTTTGTTCCTGAAGGTGATGAAGTAGCTAAAACAACTAAAGCTAAAATGTATGAAGACTTAGCACCCTTACAAGCTACTCCTCAAACATCAGAAGCTTTATTAAGTCATCCTGTAATTTCTAATGAACTTCAAGCACTAAATAAAAATCCTTTGATGCCTCAAGCTTTAAAAGAAATGCCTGATAACAGCGTATTAAAACTTGATGCCGTAAAAAAAGAGATTGATAGTCAATTATATAATAATAAAACATTTTTAAATGGAAATGAAAAAACAATATCAGCTTCTGAAAAATCTGTTTTACAAGATGCTAGAGCACAGATTGTTGATAGATTAGATAGTGAATATCCTCAATATGCTCAAGCTAGGAAAATAGCTGAAAGACTTACATTAAAGAGTCAGATTAATAAAGAATTAGGAATGATTAAACCAGAACCTAGAGCTATAAATGGTGAGGTTACTTTAGATCAGATGTATAATAAATTATGGAGCACTCCTGAAAAACAATCTAGATTTATAGAAGCTGTTAAACGTACCGGTGGTAATGACTATCAAGCTTCTGATGTAATACAAGTATTAAATCAGATTAGACAATCGCCTTTAGAATCATTGCTTAAAGCAAAACCAGAAGGCGTTAATGCAGGTACTTCTATAAGAGGAAATCTTATGAATGGATCTGCGACTATCTTTAGTCGTCTTTCAAGTTTCGTAGATGATCTTACACTAGGTAGATATAATAAAGCATTGGTTGATTTAACAATTAATGGGAAATGGAAACCGGACGTTGCTAAATTAATGTCTAAACCAAATGAACAAACATTATTAATGACATTTAAAAAAGTTTTAGATAAAGTATCTATTGCTGGTCCTGGTATGTCTGCAAGACGTGTTGCTCATATATTTGATGGTAGTGGTCCACAAGGTTTTACAGATACTTATTTAGCACCGCCAGGTGATTCTTATTTAGACGACAAGTCTAAAAAGTAGTTTCATTATAAACGCACCAGATAACAAGTGCTGCAGTTAAGAAACCTAGTCCCGCTAATGGGACTAGGACACCAATACCTAAAGCTATCATCATTACAGTTGGCATAGTTTAGTCCTTTTTATTTGCAATCAAGTCTTTAAGTTCTGCTTCAAAGATTCTAGATTTTGGTTTTGGTTTTGGTGCTACAACCTCCCATTCGTAATCAAATTCTATTTCTTGAGCCAATTTCAAGACTTCTTTCCTAAGTATTCTAACACCCATCTTAGATTTTACAGCTTTATTAATTATATCCTCTTCTTCTTTAACAGACAAGGTGAAGTTTGGGCAATTAAAATGTTTCAATTCTTTTCTCATATTTGGAAGAATAAGAGTTCTCAATATCTTCTTATAATCAGCCTTTTCCAATTTGTCAAGAGGTACGATATTATGAATACGACCTACTAATTCCGGAAGTAGTCCATATTTAATAACTTCTTGTTCCAAATCAAATTCATTATTTACTTCATGTACTTCTGTTTTAAAGCCAATAGATCTTTTATTACTTTCTTTACTAAGAGTCATTTTATCAAATGCGCCGGCAAAGATAAATGAAAGATTGGCCAATTCAGTAGTGTTCTCAAACAGAGATAGAAACCCTGCTTGTACATGTTGGTTCCAACTACCAGTGCTGTCGAATGCTTTGGCTAGTTTATCTACTTCATCGATAAACACAACCATTTGATCTAGAGCACCATCTTTAGAAAAGTATATTTCTGGCTTTTCTTCTACCAACCTAGACGCTTCTTTTTTAAGAGTTTTAATCAGTCTATCAACACTAAATCCATCAGACGCGTTAGTAGGTGCTAATTGGTTGGCATCTATACAAACCAAAGGAAAATCACAAATCTTAGACAAAGATTGAACCAAATGGGTTTTACCTGTACCACTATTACCAATCAATAGACAGTTAACATTCTTAACTAAATCGTCCTGAGCTACAGGTGTTTCAGCATGCCATATTTGGTGATAACGCATCTTAGAACGATTGACTAGTGTAATCAAAGCCATTTTAGCTGCTTTGTGTCCATATACCACTTGGTCTAGTTCTTTAAGAATAGTCTCGTTACTTCTAGAGTACAGCATATCATTTCCTTTTGTTGTATATATTATATATAATAACATATATTTGGAAGAATTGCTAGATGATTTTTAACTCTTTCAAGCGTTTTTTACATGAGCGGAGTTTGTTGAATTGATCAAAAGTATTAATGCCATAACTAAGTGAATCAGAAAGCGTCCCCATTGTGCTATTAGCCTGCATTAGATGGCCCAGGGTCATCGTTGTACTAAAGTACTCTGGTGCTATGATGAGCAAGGGGATAATCACGCCGAGTTGTCCGTAGAAGCTCTGGAAGTACTGTAGATGCTTGAGTTTCTTCGCTAGTTTTAGTTGAATGTCAATACATTTACGAAAATTTAATTTTGTCAAGGAATTTCTATATGTAGCTTCTAGCATTTGATTTTTATAATTAAGGTGGACTAATGGTGCCCCAATATAATGAGCAATGACAGTGGATAGAATACTATAACCTATTATCCATATTAGCCACACAGAATTAAAGTTGAATATGATTGATAAAGAGAATAAGAGAACATACAGGAAAGCCTTAAAAGCACCGCCGCCTAATACAATACATAAGTTAGGGTAGTCAAAACAATCAGCTTGAATTCTTTGAGAAACGTTTTCTATTTTTGATGTCTTAAATTTATTAGCTAAAGCGCTAAGTTTCTCTCTCCAAGAAATAGCTGCTCTTGTTCCAAAATAAACACTGGAGGATGTTACAAAACAAAGAACTAGGGTTAATACGGCAAATATACCTAAATAAAAAAAGAATCCATGAATATCTTTAGTAGATATTGCATTCCAGAAATGTTCTCTCCAGAATGTCAAGCCTAAGACTAATAATACTTCTAATATATTTACTAGTCCTAGGGCAGTGAGCCATTTTATCATTTGCAGATCCCGACTAATCGTTCGTGCTCTAATTTAGCAATACAATTTAATACACCTTGTTCAAGTCCCTGAGTATAAATATACTGTAATTGGTCAGAAAGAATCTTTTCACCCTCACTAATAGATGAAGCTGTTTTAATGTCGTCAACTAATGATTCTGCCATTAAATCGAAATAAAAATTCTTTGATCCTGCCATTAAATCGTAATTTAAATCCTGTTTCATATAAGCACTCCTTATTTATTGACTTTACGGCAGTCTTCACTGCAATACCATAAGTCATTGACTAGTTAACATCCTCTTGTTTACTAATAAATTGTCTATCGTATAATTCTAGTGTGTGTGCTAAATGGTCTATCGTTTGTAAAGCATTAGCAAGTAATATAGCTTTACCATTTAGAATATCTGCCTTATTATCTGTTACTTCTTCTTGGTAGTAATCTTTAAGTCTTTTTTTGAGTAGTACTACTTCAAATAATATGTAGTCATAGTTTTCATTATACATAAATATCTCCTTTTTCTCATTATAATATATTTATAACTATTTGTCAATAACCAATTCTAGTGTGCTATATGCTTTATATATAAATGATATGGCAGCTTTTAATGCAAATTTATCTTCAATACTAAGTATCGGAGCACAAGCTAAATACCCTAATTGTCCATTTAACGATTTTAATGAATCTCGCACAGACTTAATTGAAATGTCATCCTTAATTTCTTCTTCTTTTTTATATAATAAGAAAGTCATATTAATCCTTCTCCCAACATAGAAAACATAATATATTTATCTAACTGATCGCTAAGCCTAGTTTTTAATATAGATTCTAAATTATGATTATTTAGTTTTAAAGAACCAGGATTTTGTATATTTAGTACTAAACCAAATATCATGTAGCTGTTAATTTTATGAAGGAGCATGGAACCCGCACATGTTATTAATTGGTCGTATGTGTATATAACGCCCCTTCTCTTTTTTAGTTTGTATATAGATGAAGGCAGGCATCTAACAGTAAGTTCTTCACGACCCCCTGCCTTGATTTCTACTACATAATACAGCTTAGTCATTATGATAACCTCGTCTTACTTGTCATTTTAATAGGTGTTCTACCAGCATAACACATACAGTCTTTACATTGATATGTTTGCCATAAGGTCTTACCTGATGCTTTAGTTCCCCATTTTGTTAAATTACTTCCATTACAATGTCTACAAGTAATGTCCGTAGCAGAGTTGTAAAGTGTAGCAAGATTTAATTTGGGTTCAAAATGTTTTTTAAGTTTGTTCCACAGAGTACGAGTATCACATGTATCTTTCTTACCATAGAAACACATCTTATCCATTGCTTTTTTACCAACTTTTAATATATCATCTATAGATGTTCTATATTGGTTATTGCATACAGCATTTATACTGACTTCATCTAAGCGTTTATCTTGTAATAATTTTTGAACATCAAAATATCTATCAATATCAATCCAATCTTGAAGTTCCATTTTAACCTTACCACCTAGGCCTAATTGCGCAGATATATAATCTAACGATTGTGAGGGAAGTCTAAAATATCTCCTCATTTGTTTTTCTAAGTCGTCTGCGTATTTAGACCAAGACGGATTACCTGGAAGACCTTGCAACATTCTATGTGCATTAAGAATTTTAACGTCAAATCTATCACTATTCTTACCAATAGTGTGATCGGCTTTTTCAAGTAATAGATCAAACTCTTTCATCATTTGTTCTGTACCGCCTTCTGGTGTCCATTTAATAATTTGTACAGGGTCATCATTCCAGCAATATGTAATACAAATTAATTCCCACATGTTTTTATTAGGAAGTAATTGTTGATGTCGAATATGATTTTCGCCGCAACCCCAGACATAAGCTTGTAGCGGAAGCGATTCTAAATCATAAAAGAGAATTAAAGGCTTTTTAACACCACCTTGTACTTTATTCATTAATTACTCCTAAAAGGATTATTTATAGAATACTATAAAAATTTGTTTGTGTCAACATTAATTATTAATAAGGTATTTTAATGTATCTTTGATATGTAAAATATAGTCTTTTAAAAACCCTTTAGATGGTTTTAAATTTAATTTTTTTCTAAAGACATTTTCTAAAGTTGTTAAAGGGCACTCATCCGGACTAAATATTACTCGTATAACTAAAGCAATAAGAGTTATAGCGACAAACCACGGTATAAATAAAAAACTAATTAAACAAGTAAGCACAAAACTTAAAAAAGTTACATAATGAAGTAATACAACAAGGCATAAAACTAATTTAGTTAATTTCATTCTTAATCCCAAAAAAATGGCAAGTGTTTATGTAAATATGTCCAAGCTTCTTTCTGTCTATTTTTCTCTATTTCTTTTACTCTTTTAGACGCTACTTCATATAGTTTATCAAAATACTTTTCTGAATGTTTATATGTATGTTTTAATGTATTATTTTGTCTTATAAGTGGATTAATTTTAAATAAATAGTTTATACTTTTATCATCATAATAGTTATAAGCAGTTTTTAATTTATGTGCTGCATAAATAGCTCTTCTTCCATGCTTTTTACTATTAACACAGTTTCCGTATTTAATCATTGTATTTCCTGTAACCTCTAAACTTTTAGAAAATAAATCAATATTATATTGATAATCCCAACATCTAAAATTCCAAGCAGCAGGGATCATCCATTTAAGATTGTCTTTAAAAGCTTTAAGATTATAATAAAAATCTATTAATTTTTTCATTGTTTATCTATCCAATTAAATATAGTTCTAAATAATCTATAAGTAACATAAAACATTATAAACATTGGTCCTGCTATTGATACTAATAAAACACCATCTGGACCAAATACATTGAGTAGCACTAAAGCTATTATAATAGGAATTGCTAAATAATTCATTATAGTTTCTCCTTATTCTTTTCATTATACGTTAATTTTTTATGGCAGTCAAGACATAAAATTTCAAATCCATCTTTTTCACAGAATAGTCGTTGACAAAATGGTCCAATATCACCAAAACTTTTAAGACTGCCACAGGGAATTATATGATTAACTTCTACATGTGCTCTTATAAACCATTGTTTACATGTTTTACATGGATATTCCCATTTACTTCTCCCTCCATTCTCTTTAGGTCTTCTAATTTCTGCTAATACTTCATTCTTTGGTCTCCATCGAATAGACATTCGTCTTAAACCTGAACGTATCCATCCAAAGAAGGCTGCCTCAGTCATCGATCCACCATTAAATGGTCTATCTTTTAATTTTTTCATTCGTCCACTTAATCCAACTGTATACATTCATGCAGGCATACATACCCGCTGTAAATATTAAGCCATAGCTTTTAGTGCTGTAGCCTATGTATGCCAAGGATAATTCTGCTAGAATAAAGATGACAAAGCCCCATTTGTTTTTATTAGCAATACATAGCATGCCTATAAGGGCACTAAAGAACACGGCTATATTTGCTATAAGGAGCATTAAAGTCATAGATTTTCCCCGCCCCATCGACTAAGTCTACTTCTTTCACAGTCTTTTAGATAAACAGCTTTAATAAAGTCTTCATTCCCAATTCTAGATTCTAGAATTGTAAGGGCATTGTTGTGAATAGTTAGTTTTCGATTATCAATCTGTGAGGTGTCGCCTAGACATACAATTTTAGAGTTTTCACCTATGCGGGTGATAATAACCTTTAATTGCTGTGGTGTGAGATTCTGCACTTCGTCGATAATTACAAATCTACCGCGTAAACTTCTACCACGAATATGTTGAATAGAGATTGTTTTTATCTTACTTTCTATAATAGATTGTGTAGTTTTAGAGTCTCCTACTAACATCTCTAAGTTATCCATTAAAGCACCCATCCAAGGCAATAGTTTTTCCTCTAATTCCCCTGGTAAATGTCCTAAATCCTCACCGACGCCTGTAGGTCCTCGAGTAAATATTATCTCTTTATACATGTGTTGCTCTATAACCAATTCTAATGCACTTGCAAGCGATAATAAGGTCTTACCACTACCTGCCCCACCATTAAGCACTACGAGCTCCACAGAAGGGTCTGTCAAGTATTTTAAAGCGACTTTTTGCTCTTCATTTTTTGGGGTAATACCCCACACTTTATAACTCATACTCTTCTCCAAACTCTGTTAAATTTAATGTTGCTGATTGTTTGCTCACACACACCAAATATTCGAGCGATAGTTCTTTGGTTTAATACAGCTTTTTTTAATAATACTTTTATCTGCACAACATCTTTTTCTGTTAATTTTGCATTACAATGGGCTTCTCCAATCCCAGTTATCTAATAAATTTTATACTGTTTTTGTGGCAATACCCCACACTCAAACCAGTATAAGGCATTATCAATACTATATATTCCATTATTTGCAGCTAGCATGATAGCTAAATAACCGGCATTGTGTAGTGCTGGTTTTAATTTCTTATAAACACCAGCTTTTGTTAAGTATACATTTCCCTTCTTTGTTACAAAATAATTTGGGTGGTTAGGTAGGGGATAATATTTTAAAGCTTCTTCTTGTTCTGGGTTTTTTAAGCGTATGCCCCAAGTTTTAATGTTCATTATAAGTCTCCATCATTATTAATTTCGGCAACTATTTTGGCGCTAAATTGACATGCTAAGAGAAAAGATTTAAAATCTTCTAAAATTTCATCTATTGTTTGATGTTGTCCAGACACTAAGACTTTTCTATAGCCTTCTACATCTATATCACCTTCCATAATAAAAGTATATTTATCTGAGATCATTTAAATAATCCTCACCGTTACGTTTCTGATTATCAACAATATATAAGAGATTAGCGATTTCATATAGTTTTTCTTTATATTCATCCTTATAATGATTATAATACATTTCTGTAACAATAGCAAGCATTTCTTTCTCTGTTTTAGCCTTGCTTAATAGCTTTGATGACTTGACAGGTCCAATGTTAGGTATTCCTGGTATATTATCGACATTGTCACCTGTAAGCATTTGGTGAAAGAAGAAAGCTTTTCCTGTCCCTCTTTGACCATCCATGGGTAAAACACCAATACTATCATTTACTACATATCTTTCTTGTTTAACCCAGTGATAATGTTTTCCTTCTATCATAGAAATGTCTTTGTCTATGTGGGATGCAATAGTGTTGTCTGTTTGATACATCCCCAAGGCATCGTCAGCCTCAAATCCATCTATTTCCTGTGCACCCCAATGCTTAATTAAATACTCTCTAATAGAGGCATAATGAAGGGGTCTAGCGGGGCGATTGGCTTTATAACCTAGCCCTTTAGGACCAGGTGTTTTAGCAAGCTTAAAACGAAAATTAGAGCCATTAGAAGGAGAGAGCCATAAATTAAGGGCTCCAATGTTATTTAATGATTTTAATTGGGATTTTACAATATAAATCGCATGTTCTAAAGGTTCTGTTATTTTATATCCTTCTAAAGAGAATTCTTTTAGAGCTAACGTCTTGACTTTTTGAATAATTTGTGATTTAGTGTGTTTATTACCAAAATCATAGGTTTTCTTAGGGGTTACTAATTTATAAGCCTGTTTTTCGACTGCAAATGCGGAGCGATAGAGAATTTCATCGGCTTCTATATTTAATAGTAATTTACTCATAATCCCTCACTCGAATCATGGCCTAATTTATCAAACATATCATCAACATCTTTACATCTTACAATTCCTTCACCCTTTCTAGCCTCCTCAATAGCTTTAGCCGTTTCTTTATTAGGATCAAGTTGCTTTCTTGATACCAACTCATTAAATATTGCTTTTATATTAAGAATAAGATTGGACATAATTCACCTTTAATATAAAGGGCGCAATTAGAGCGCCCTTCCTTAGGTATTATTAAAGTTCAATTTCTAATGATTCAAAATCATCATCTAAGTCATCTAAAGATGAATCTGCTTTAATTGACTGAGTAATTGTTTTTGTTTGACTGGGTTTTGACTCATTAGGTTTATTATACTCTCCTGATTTAACCTCCTGCTCTAATGCCATACTAAGTTTTAGAAGTTCTCTAGCTACTTTACCCACTTGTTCTACACTTGTTTTAGTGCCTTGTTGGGCAACAACAATAGCTACAGCATCGTGTAATGTAGCGCCTACTTTAACACCGGCTTCATTATATGGTGTTTTAGTTGCAAAAGAATTTCCGCCCCCTCCTCCGTTAAATGCGGGTTTGTTAAATGCGGGTTTAGGTTTAGATGTAAAAGTACTGGCCGCCTTAATTTCTTTTAAATTCCAGAAACCTTGAGGAGCCCCTTCTTTTTGTGCAAAGACTTTAACTAAGACAAGTTCATCTCCATTTTTAGCTGCGGATTTTAGCAGTTCTTTTTCTTCATTAGAGAAATTACTTGTCAACTTGGAGGCTGTAGATGCTTGGTTACTGTCATTATCTGTACGAATGTAGTTAATAGTAATTTTATCTACTTTAGTACCTTCTCCAGTACGTTCGTAGCCCGTAATTTTACCTTTTTGTTGTGATTCCTGTCCATTCGTGAAAACCATATAGTTATCTCCTTAGTTCATGTTATCAAACTCTTTTAAAATACCGGTAAGAACGTTGGCTACTGTAGCATACAATAAAATTGTATGACTGCCTACAAATAGCCCCGTTATTACACAGCTTAGCGAAACAAAGTATAAGTATCTATGTAATTTTATATTATGCTTCATAATTTTCCATTAAGTAGAAGTTATTACCTACTTTTACATCTACTTTAAATTTAAAAGGGGCGTCTTTCTTTAAATACTTTTTAAATAAAGTCGGTATATCCTCCATTATACCTTTAATTTTAGGGACTGTCAAGCTTAATTTATCTTCTTTTACGTAAAACTCAATACTATCATGCACCTGATTAATCATCTTAACATCGTCATTATTCAATGATAGAATGTATTGAAAGATTTCACTAGTTGCAAGAGCTACAACATCTGCTGCACCGCCTTGTACCGCATAGTTCTTCATCTGTGTAGGTGAGAAACCTGCTCTTACCTTTCCAAATTTATCATATTGTCCCATTTCTTCAAATGCATATCGCTTACCTGTAATAGATTGGTAATAACCAATATCTCTAAATCTATCATTTATGTAATCTGCGTTTAATTTATCTTTCATAATCGGAAGCAATTCTATTCCACCAATAAATCTTTTAGAGTACTTATTAAACCCTTTTCGAAAATTAGGTATGTGTTTAGATAATGAAGGAAATTTATTACTGTTTACAGTACTAACTACTTTATCATTAAATTCTTTAACGCAAGGATAATCTTCATCTTCTTTGGTAAAGATCTTTTTAATAACATCCTCATCTAATCCTGTAGACAGGGCTAGTTTTTTAGGTGAAGCACCATAGGCTTTTTGATAACTAATAGTCTTAGCTTTACTACGCTTTAATTCCCATTCTGGTAATTTATCTATTTTACACAATTTGTATACGTCATTATAGGCCATATCTTCTGCGTAAGAAAGGCGTAATATATGAAAATCAACTCCGTCTAATAGGTCATTAGTAAGTTTAGGATCTTCACTAATCATTGCTAGAATATAAATTTCTAGCTGACTAAAATCTATAGACACACATTTGTAACCGACTAGTGCTATGAATTGATTTTTAATATATTTCTCCATGCCTCCTTTACTTGTAATGTTTTGTAAATTAGGTTTAGATGAACTTAAACGCCCAGTTGTTGTAGCTGTATTATTGTAGTGTGGGTACAATATCCCGTCAATAGAATAGTTAAGAAATGGCTCAAGATAAGTTGAGCACACTTTCTCCACTTTCATAGACAGTTTTTGTAATTTACAATATTGTTTAACTAATGGATCTTCAATTGTATTAGAAATTTTTTCAATAATTTCAGCACCAGTTCTATACCTGCCGTTTACTTCACTAGGTGATGTTAGTGTTATGGGCAAGTTAAATCCGTGAATTTCTATATTAGTTTCAATAATTTTAGTCTTGGGTTTACCATTTTTATAAAATCCAGCGTCTTCTCGTTTCTTACATTTAATACTTCCACCAAACAACAGGGCACTCTTATGTGTAGGAGACTGTATATTAAATGGTGGTAAGTCTGGATCAGACCAGAATTGGCTAACAATCTCTTCGGACTTTTGTAAAAACTCTATAGATTTAAGTTTCAAAGCTTTTAATGTTTTTTCTGTATTTATTAGGTCAACTTTAATCCCTGTAGTCATTGTAGATACTAAGGCCAACATATACATGTTATATGTTTTAATAACATCTACCATACCGAGTCTTTTAGCTCTTTCTATTTGTTTAACAGCTATTTCAAATGTAGAACTGCCGTCTCCATAACAGTATTTATTAAATAATTCAAATATTCTTTTATGACTGTTTTTATGTGTTATGATTACATCAGCACCAATCCCTTTTTTAAATAGTTTAGAAATTCTATCTTCTTTTACTTTTTTATCTAAATAGATTAATTGCAGTTCTGCAAGGGAAGCAAATGCATGTCGTTGTCCAGACATAAGATATTCAGCAATTTGAGTATCCCAAGTAAAGCCCCCTCTTTTAATAAAGGCTTGAAAAGACTTGTCATGCCATATGTAAGCTAAATCGAATGGTGCATTATGTGCGATAATACAATCGGATTGTTCTAAAGCTTTGACGCAACCTTCAGACAAGGTTCTTTTGAATCCTTGTAGATTATGCTCTACATTAATAGCTTTAGGATGTGTCCCATAAATTAATGTGTATATATCATTTTTAGGATCACGAAATGTGCCTGAATGGATAGTTTTTCCAATGCTGGTTTCTGTATCTAGAACACAAAATTTAGTCATTTGTCTCTCCATTACCATCAATTTTGTTTTACATGACTCCAAATTTCACCTGTCCAAATACGATAAATTAAAGAAGAATGAACCTTATATAAAGCTGCAATTTTAGGGCCTGACAACTTTCCTTGATAGTTTCTTATTTCTCTAACTTTAATATCTGTTAATTTAGAATTAGGCCGAGATTCACCCTTCACTCTTGAACATCTCCCTTTAAGCATCTTATCTCTATTATTATCTGCAACAGTTCCTAAAAATAAATGTTGCAAATTTAAACATTTAGGATTATCACATTTATGACATACAAGTAATTTTTCTGGTATAGGACCATTGTGTCTAATCCAAACAGCTCGATGTAATAATCGTGCATAATTATTTCCTACGTATGTTTTACCTACTCTAGCATATCCCCATTCATTAACAACTTTAGTAAATTCTACACAATTATTTTCATTATTTAATAAAGTATTAGTTTTAATATAATGATCAAATCTACTATGATCTACCATGCAAGTTCCTCGTAACTACTATATTTAGGATTAATCTGACATGTAAATTTAATAGGTTCCCCACGTTTTACTTTAGGGGTACTAATAAATCTCAAATGTGGATTACTAGGTTCTCTACCAATACCAATAAAAGTTTCGGCTGAAGCCACTTTAGCTTTACAACCTAATACATCTTGTTCACTTAAGAAGCGTTTAGTCTTTTCTTCGCCAGTTTCTTTATCAAAGTATCCTGTATTACCTGATTGTGTAGTTCCTATAATTGGGCAGGAACTAAGTGAAATTCTTCTAACACTATCGTACAATTTCTTCAACGATATAGCATCCTCTTCATTAGCTAATGAATCTAACATATCGATAATAACTAATGATGGATTATATTTTCTAATCTTTTGTTCTACGAAATCCAATTGTTGTATTCCTAATTGAAATACAACAAATTTATCAATATCATATTCTTCTATGAATTTAGCACGAATTTCAGTACGTTTTTCAACAATTTCTTCCATACCTTCTTTATATACATCTCTATATAAATTAGACCAAAATCTACCATAAATATCTGCGGGCGTTCCTTCGCTATTAAAATAAAGAATAGGGCCTGAGTCTTTTACATTAGATAAATGTTTAAAAGCATGTACTGCCTCAGATATAGTAAATGCTGATTTACCAGTATTTTTATCGGCAGCTATAACAACAAACTGCCCTTGAATTAATCCTCCTAAACTATTTTGTAATTCAGGAAGAAAGTAAGGAATACCCTTAGATTTATCTAGTATTTCTAAATCAACAGTAGTGGCTGTAATAGCATCAGGGTCAACAGCATTGTGTGTTAATGTGAAAGTTGTTGATTCAAATTTATCTAAAATATTTCGTAATTCTGTAATATTTAAATTATTAATATTTTTATTTAAATCCTCAATAGCAATTTGTTTTATAAAGTTAACTAGGCAAGACTCTCTTGATTCAGGAGCCGCATTCTTAATTGCGGGAAATACATAATCTTTATAGTAATCTAATTCTTCATTTGATAAATCTTTATAATGCCAGTTTTGAGAAAATTCTGTGTAGAATAAACCAAAATCTATGTGTTCGTGGTTCGCGAACTGAGAATAATATTTCTTATAATCTTGTAAGATTAGTTTAGTGTCAGGAAGGAGTCTTTTAATATCTAAGAGATAAATATAACTGTCATAATCAGCTTTAAACGACAGTATGTTTAACAAAGCTGCTTCTAAAGCTACATCTGGACTAACTATATTTATGTTGTTCATTATAACCTTATAGTGTGATGTCTATAGGGTTATAATAACATTTATCTACATTTGTGTCAAGGTTTATTAGATATAATAGCATATAAATAAACTAAAGTTTAATTTAAAATAAAATATTCGAGGAATGCTAGAATTTTTAAATAAAATTAAAACTTATATATTAAATGACACATTGGAAAATCCATACTAGCTTCTCTAGTATCTAAAGGAGGGTGAATATTGTCAAGACTAATAGTTTCATGACCATATTTATCAATCATTCGTTGCCAAAGGGCCTCACCTGCACATGGGTCATAACCAGCACGCAAAGCTAAATAAACACCATATCGATCAGCGTTTGATTCATTAATAGTAGGAGATATAACGGGAATATCCCAATTTAATAAATGTCCTAGCATAACATGACCAATTTCATGGCCTAAAATAATAGCCATTTCATCGTCTGTTTGTAGAAATTCTAGCATCGCTGTCGTGATTGTAACTGTTTTGCCGTCTGTGTATGCATTGATTTCGTCACTTTCATCCACAACTAGCGCAGGAAATTTAACACCACTATCTGTATACGCTTGAAGGGTCATAAAAACAGCGTTAGCATGTTGTAGTTTTGTTTTTATATCCATTTTGGCTGATTTAAATGCGAAAACACTAGCAAGACTTAGTGTAACTAGAGATATTATAAGGATTCTGATATATTTATATTGAAATAGTTTTTTCATTGGCTCCATCATCATTTATATAATGTTTTAATTCTGTACTTACATATTCTTTTGGGTCTTTTTCTGTAGTGATAATTTTTAAATTATAAGATTTAGAATTATATGCATTTAATTTACATCTATGTTTAATTATATCATATAACTTCTGAAAAATTTTTGCTGCAGATTCTTGTCCTGGTTTATCGCCGTCTAACCATATAATTATATTTTCATAACGTAAGATAGAATCAATATATTCTTGTTTTAATTTAGTTCCAAACAAACACAGACAATCTTCAATGTCACCAACACGAATACATGAAATAAAATCCTCTACTAATATAATTGTAGTATTATTTGGTTGATTGTTGTTTGATGCAACAAAAGCTACATTAATGTTACCAACAGATAAATAGCTCTTATTAGGAAAAAATCTTCTTTGATAACCGTGAATATTACCATTCTCTATTACAGGGAAAATTAAACTTTCGCCTTTGAACTCAATACCTGAATTAGTAACAAATTCATCATACGGACAGTACATTATTTTGTATTTCTTAATTAAATTAGAGTAAATACCGTATTTAGTAAGCCATTTATTAGTTTCTAAAGAGAATTCTTTTTGATTTGTTACCAAATTAGAGGGGATATATAAAGAATTAAATTGTTCTATTTTTTCTCTAAAACTATAAGAAACTTTAGAGTTAAATGTTGAATAACCACAAGAAAAACAATATGCACCATTCGTATACACACAAAAACACTGGTTTAAATGATCGTCTCCACATTGAACACATGAAGTACTCTTAGATATTAACATGCGTCCTCAATCTGCCATATTCTATTAAAAGCTTCTCTAACAGAAATAGAATTTAATTTAGCTACTTTACATATACGATTACAGAACGTATGTAGAAATACAGTATCTCTGTATTTAGCTGCGTCAATTAATACAGCAATCCATAAATGAACTTCTGGATTATATTTACCTATTCGGTATTCGCTAATGTCGTGTAAACCACCTAAATAGCTTTTATCAGTAGATAAAGACTCATTATTGGGAACACCATATTCTAGGTTTTTCCATAATCCAAATTTCATAATGAGGCCTCTTTATTATAATAAGTATTAATTTGGTATCTAATAATTATAACATTTGCTAACATGTGTGATAAATGAAGACATTCAGATTCATCATCAAAGTTATCCCCAAATGAATATTTAATATAATGTCTCGCTAAAGCATCTAATAATAATATTATACTTATTTGTTGTTTATAACTGTTTTCTCTGTATTTACCACTTTGTAATGCTAATGAACGTAATTTTATAAAATCATTAATAATATCTTTTGTTTCTGTAACATTATCATGTAATATTGTATCTTGAAGCGCTTGTAAAGTAGCTTGTATAACTTTTATATCTTTATTATTTTCTATATTTTTATTTAGTTCCTCAATTAATTCTCCTAGGCCATTAGCCCAGTCATTACCGTTTAAAGTAGGTAAAAAACAATATCTAGCTCCTTCAGGCTTCCCTTCTTTTTGTTTCAATACTAGTTCTTCATTAGATAATTCATTTAATTGTCTATTATCTTCAATGTCTTCATAATTAGACATAGTATAGTTGTCTGGTGTTAACATTATGCATCCTCCAAACAATCTTCGTCATAAGGATATTGATGATAATTTAAATAATTATCCCAAGCCTTTCTAGCAAAATAATCTTCACTAAAAATAGTAGTTTCGATAGGTGAATTAGTACAATCTTTCACATCAAGTAATGTTAATTCTGTATCTTCATCTATAGAATAAAATATTGTTACAGTTTCATTTTCTATATCCATATCAAAATGATATTTATATGACATAATGTTCTCCTATATAATTCTATTATACTAGAGATTAATTACCGTGTCAACATAATTTATAGAGTTTTAATACATCAAATACATTAATTAATTTACCTTTTGAATAAATAGGTTTATGACCAGCACCAACAGGAAATAATAGTGCGTTTCCATCCTCACTATATACGCCAGTGGCGTACAATTTAGCTTCTTTAGTACGTCTACCGATAATTTCTTTAGGTTTGTTCCATTTCATAAAATCATTGCATATAGTTTTATAATCTGCTTTCAAATTTATATCTCTAATAAGAGAAGATTTTTTCATACCACCAACACCCACGTTATAACACCAACTAGTTAATGCGTCAAATTGATATTGCGTAATCTGCACTTTTAATGCATCATTAATAGGGTCAGTATATTTTGTAATTGATTTTTTAAGGAAGAATATCGCATCATCCATAGTTATATCTGGATGAGAAAGACTTAGATCGGGGATTTCTGTTTTTGTAGTGCCAATGCCTATAGTTACAACACCAACACTGTCTAAATAAGGACTTAAAGAAATTCCTTCAAGTCCTATTATATTAACTAAACCTGCTAATGATATATTCATCGGTGTAATCCTGATTGTTTCATCCTCTCAGTATATCCTGGAGTATCGTTTGGGTCATAATGACCAACTTGTATTTGTATATCCCCTGAGTTTACATATGTATTAGTACTTCCATCACTGTTAAATACAGTAGTAGTGCTAGAAGCTCTAGAAACACCGGCCATAATAATTAAAGCTAATGCTGTTGTTACCATAATTTTATTTAACATTATGTTTCTCCTTATTATGCGTATTTTTTAATTTATTCAATTTTAATAAAGTTTTCAATAATTCATTTCTATTTTCTTTTAATTGTTGTTTATGGTATTTATGTAAAGCAATTGTTAAAGTTACTAAAGCTGTAATTAATAGTGTAGAGATTAAAATCATAGCTGGAGTAAATCCATTGACAAAGCTATCTCTTAATACCCAAATTACGTCAGCTATAACAGCTATCCAACCAGCGATAGACATAGCCTCAATAAGATTGACAGCAGTTTTTATATGTAATAAAAAAGAAGTTTTCATATGTCCTCAAAAAGTTAGTTAAGAAGTCTTAAATGCACTACTGGATAGTTTTACATTCAAAACTGCTTAAATAACTAAAATGTTTGGCACCCAGTTCTAGACTACTATTACGTCGGTGTTTACACTCTTGTATGAGTTTTGTACTATATAAGATTAGTACATATTACTTCCTAATCTTATAAGTTCTTCACTAACCTTTTGCAGTATGCTGATATTAATCCATATACATAATGCAAGTAGTTGTTAGTTATCATGGCCTCAAACATTTAGTTAAAAAAGTGGTCTGACTAATAAAGACTTTGGAGGTCTATTCAAACCACTTTAATAAACACACTCCTCAACTGCCTGCTGATTACTCAGTCCCTAGCTACTTTCAAGTCTTTCTAGGTTGCTTATCGATCTTACTAAGTCTTTTTAAAGTCTCCTGCGGTATGCTTGAGGAGGGTTTTTACTTAGTAATTCCGAGGCTTCGAATGTGTTTATTAAAACTTGTTTCTCTTATTACTATTATCTCATTTCTTACTACCTTTGTCAACTCTTTTCTTATTCCTTAAAAGTGATTGTTGATCCCCTCGGCTAGTTAGGGAAGACCTTCTAGCTCTGCTGTCATCGACGAGCATTTTTATCAAGGAGATTAATAATAACTCTTTTTTTTCTTATTTATTCTTTATTCTTTATACTTATAGTATATCAATTTATAGGGTATAAGTCAAGCCTTTTGTCCGCTAAGTGCATACTCTTTTCGGACAAAAGAGGCTTTATTAGGTGTTTTTTAAGGCTATAGTAAGCAATTTATAGATTCTGGATCTAATTCTAATCGTTGCATAATTGTATTTACAATAGCATGACAATCAGACATTTCACCAGAATGAAGAATTAGTGCTACACCATCTTTAACAATAGTAGACATCCAGCAATCTTCTTCATCACTATAATAAACACTCATAGTAGGATTGTCTTCAATATTAATATATAATACTGCCCTATCTTTCCCTAAAATTTTAACATACATATTAATCTCCTATGGAATATAGTAAAATGGATTTGGTAATTTAAATACTTTTTTAGCGTAGCCGCCAAGTAAATCTGATTTTTGATCGCCTATAGAAGCTATTATAACATAACCTTGCTGTTCTATTTCCGCTCTTTTTGTTGTTTTAAATGATGACGCTGAAGACAAATCATTTTTATTTCTTAAAATAATTTGCTCATATTGCTTATATCCTGCAGAATCAAGGGCTTTTACAGTGTTTTTGCGTAATTTCTCTGATCTACCAGAAAGAAAGAATACTTTAATACCTAATTTGATAGCTTTTTCATATAATTTGAACACAGGTTTAATAGCTGTGCTGTTAATTTTATTTAGTTGCAACTTTACTTGCCAAGGAAGATTAGCAAAGTCATTAGCGTCTATATCTGCATAATTTGATATAGAAGTTTCGTCAATATCAAGCACAATACATGAATTTTTAATTTTTTTATTATAATTTTGAATAAAAACCATAGCTTTTTTAGCTATAACATCAATTTCATCAAAATAAGCACCAGTATTATAATATTCTCTAAGTTTTAACTTAAGTTGTCCAATATTATCCATACTATTCTCTGCCTAATTAGCTATGTTTACAGTATACAGACTCCATATGTATTTGTCAACTACCATTAACAGTATTGCAAATTATTTTTATTGTGATATAATTATATATGTACGTGAACACATAAGTAGACTCCGCTATTAAGAGACGGCGGAAACATACTCTACGATGTCCGGGGTATGTTAAGAACATAAAAACTCGACTTCAGACTGGTTAGTTGCCAGCAACAGATAGTTATACAATAACCCCACCAATGTCAATGCGGGGAACTATCGAAGGTAGATTCAAACCTTATTCGCTAGTAGAGAATAGAATTGAACTAATGAAAATTGTTCTACTTAAGCTTTATAAGACATCAAGATTCTTCTCCTGCTTTCCTTCAATGTCAAGCAGGCTTATGTTAAAAGATTATTACTTAAGTAATCTAAACATAAAGAGATCTTATATATTATACTTATATCTGAAGAGAGTAACGTCTCTTAATTGACAACTATGTCCTAAATAAATAGGTAATAATTATGATAAATAATATAAAATTAACTTATAGATATTTTTGTAATGATTGTAATGCACGATATAAATTCAAATTAACTCCATTAGAAGCCCAAAATAAATTTCCATGTAATTATTGTGACAATGCTTACATTACACATAATTTAAAAACAAATAATAATCTATTACACAGATTAGTTCATTTCATTTGCAAATATACAAGGTAGTAAGGAGACGTATGTGCCCTATATATGAAAAATATTGTGAAAAATGCGATAAAACAGAGGAATATCTCTTGACACTAAGTAAGAAAGATAATATAATAACATGTAGAGACTGTAAAAATGATATGACCTCCCTTGTATCCAGCGGTAACTTTAAATTGTATGGCGAAGGGGTATATAAACCAAGTAAAAAGGAGTAAGTTATGCAAGTATGTCCAATTTGTAAAAATGAATATATCATTTGTAAATGTAAGTTCTGTGGTCAGTCACCTAACCATAGCGACCCTATTCAGTATCCATTAAGACCACCATACAGCAGATTGTAAAAGAAAACCCGCTCGTACATTTTTCAATGCAGAGGAGCGGGCCATGTTATTTATAGTATAACATTATTCATGGTAACAATTGACAGTTGGAGATTTAATCATGCCGAATAAAATTAAAAGAGGGCCTAGTAATGTAGCTTACTTTAAGAATTACTCAGCCCAAGATAAACGTGAAAAGAATAAGACTAAGAAAATAGAGAAACATTCAGCTAAGCACCCAGATGATAAACAATCTATTGAACGGAAAGTACCTGATTATGGCGTAGGATGGGAAGGTAGAAAGAAAAGAGAGTAAATATTTAAAAATTATGCTATAATTATATTATGTAGACATACAGAATGAATAATCGTTACGCTTTCGACAGGTCTATAGAAGAGCTAAGCACCTCTAAAAAATGCTATTTGCGCCCGTAGCTCAGTTGGGTAGAGCATTAGCATTGTAGCTGATGGAGGCAGGTTCGAATCCTGCCGGACGCACCATTTGTATTGTACTAGGAACGAACTAGGAACGCTAATCACTTAGAATGGCGCACCAGTCCTAGAACAGACGGGGCGAATCGTCTATAAATAGCGCCCATGGATTTTGCAAAATATTATTTTGCATCCACCCTTCAAATTGTCTTGATCATATCAAAATCCGAAAACAAATGCTAAGAATAGTCAAGGAGAATAAAGAATGGTAGAGACTGCAGCTAGTCATTTAGTTCCAATGGTCGTTGAACAAACCTCTCGCGGGGAGCGGTCTTACGATATATATTCTCGCTTACTAAAAGAACGTATTATCTTCTTATTAGGTCAAGTTGAAGATAATATGGCCAATCTAGTCGTTGCCCAATTGTTATTTCTTGAGTCAGAAAACCCAGAAAAAGATATTTTTCTCTATATCAATTCACCGGGCGGTGTCGTAACGTCAGGTATGGCTATTTATGATACGATGCAATTTATCAA
>JBAXVH010000010.1:0-17037 GCA_037129215.1 Bacteroidota bacterium
ATAACAAGATACAAGATGTATTTGGACTAAACACCCCAAAACTGATGGAATTTTTCCCTTCTGGCAAAGCTGGCTTAAATGCTGCCAGTCGTGGATATATACCCGTACTGATAAAAATATGGAATATTAAAGCTGTCACTTATCATACAGAACTAGGCATCGATTGGGTAGCCGAAATTGCTGCTTTAAACGATACCTGGAATTCGGGTATTAAAGAACAAAGTGGAGAAAAAAGTTCTGTAAAAAAAGGCGTAACAGCCACTAGCGATATTACTGTAACGGTTGCTCAAAATCTATGGGATTTATGTTTGCTGGTGCAGGTAAACAATCAGCCACATGCTGAAAATGTAATTAATACATTTTTCGATACTACTCCATTAAATCCTAAAAGCCATACCGATACCGATGGATTGGGCAGATGTTTGGGTATTATAAAAGATGCAGTAGGAGACGTAATAAGTGCTGTTAAAGTTGAAATTATCAATAATAACAATGAAATAATCTGGACAGGTGGCACCAATAAAACGGGGCATTTTAGAACACCAAGTTTGGCAATAGGAATGTACCATGTGCGTTTTGAGAAAAATAAATACATTACCAAAACAATTAGTTACGAAATTCAGGACGGAGCAGATATTGAAGTAAGTATAGAAATGCTGGCTTCGCTATTAGTATAATAGGCTTGTAAAATAAAAGAATCCCGAAAGTAAAGCCTTCGGGATTCTTTTATATAAACCCTTTATAGATTATTATATCCCAATAAAAACTTAGAATGTTGTAAAAACCAAACTATTCGAATCCAAAAGAACACTGTATAATGTATTTTCTCTATCTCCTCACTCCTACCTCCTATCTCCCTGTATTCCGTTAAACGTTGAACCTTCTACCGCACAAAAAAAGAGTGCAGGTAATTAAACCTACACCCTTTTCAATAACAAACTAAAAACCTATCTGTGAAAATTAAACTCCTAACTTTTTGATCTTCTTTATTTGTCCTACAAGGTATATTAATACACCCCATACGGATACTACTATAGCATAAGCCAGCAATTCTAACCACCATGGTGAATGTCCTCTGCGGGCAAATAAAGTTCTTCTGTCGAATTGAGAAACATATTGAAATTTACTTCCCCATTTTACTACTTTTTCAGCAGTAAGGTTTCCATAAATATCATTGTCTTCTACTTTAGCAATTAAGGTAAGATTTCCATCCTTATCGCCAGGTAGACTGTCTCTTTTAAACTCAGCAGTTATAGTACCTGTAGAATCGGTAGTATAAGTAGCGGTTTCGTTTACATTCAAATCGCCATCCAGCCTTTTAATTGCCACCTTTAAGTCCACTGCTTTTACAGGCACCCATGCGGTATCTTTCAATTCCAGCAGAGTAACTATCAGCTTCTTATCATCGGTAGTATCTATCTTTAATTTAGCCTTCGAAACATCTACTGTTGCTTTAGCTTCATCGTACAATTTAGAGGGGGTAGAAACGATAGCGAATGTATGTTTTACCGATTTCATCCATTCTGCTTTTGCAGAAGGAGGCATCATTAATATGGCATCTCCTTTATCGTTGGTAACAGCAGTACCTAATAGATTGGTAGCAGCAGAATCGTTGTTGATATAGAACTTAATAGCTACATCTGGAACCATCTGAAACTTACCATCAATCTTTGTTTTAGCATGTGCTACAAGGTATTGCGTAAGGTTATTATTATTGTAATATCCCATGCTCAACATCAAATCGTTCTTTGCATCCTGTGCAAAGCTGGCAATGCTGAAAAAGCTTAGTAGGATTACTACTATATATTTATTTTTTATCGTGTTCATGTTCTTCAGTTTCAGTTATTGTTTCATGAATAGGAATGATAGGGAAAATCCTTGCGAAGAAGGTAATCACTAATAATGCTCCAGCCAGAGAGCCTATACAGATAGCCCACTCTTCCCAGGTAGGGAAATAATGATGGTAACTTGCAGGCACATCACGCATAGGTAAAAACGGATGCAACAAAGTAGGCGTTACAATAATGTACCGCTTAAACCAGGAACCAATTACAACCAGTATACCGGCAATAAATGCAGGGAAAGGTCTTCTACCCTTTTTAGTTACCAGTATAAGAATTGGCAGTAACATAGAAGTAGTAATAGCGAACCAGAATATAGGTGCAAACTCTCCTGTGAACAATCCTTTCAGATGCTCTTCTTCGGGTTTCTTCATTTTAAATGCAGGTACCAGAAACTCATTTACATTGAAGTATAAATACAATAAAGCAAGCATTACTACTACTTTACCCATCTTATCAAAATGATCGTACGTAATATATTTCTTAAGATTGTAATGAGAACGGAATACATACATTGCTACCAGTACTCCACCGGAACCTACGAGGAACGCACCAGAAATAAAGTAAGCACCAAAGTTGGTACTATCCCAACCCGGACGATAGGTAGTTGCAAACAACCAGGAAGTAACGGTGTGAATAGAAAATGCTACTGGAATAATAGTAATAGAAAGTATGTTGATAGCCTTATCGGTAATCTTAAACTGCTCGGGTTTATCTTTCCAGAAAGAGCCTAAGAATGTATATAGTTTATACATCCATTTAGATGTTCTTTCTTTATACTGCAGCATGATTTTTAAATCGGGCAACAGTGGGAAGTACAGCAATAATATACTAATGAAAAAGTAGGTAGTAATTACAATTACATCCCATACAATTGGTGACTGTAAACGACCATGAAGAAATAGATTATAGAATCTATCCGGACGTCCCATATCCACTACAATAATGATAGAAGCAAAGGTGATGGCAGATACCGCAATAATTTCTGCAATCCTGGTAAGAGGTGTACTCCAGTGTACATCGGTTAACCGAAGTACTGCAGTAATTAAAGATCCTACCAGACTGATAGCTACGAAGAATACAAAGTTGGAAATGTAAATTCCCCATGATGCATAATCCCTCATAGCGGTTACTACCAGGCCTTTTGAAAGCTGATGGCAATATGCTCCAAAACCAATTAAACAAAGGCCTATAAGGCATGCCACCCATATTTTTCCCTGTTTACCAAACTCCTGTGGTAACAGATCTTGTATAATTTGTTCTTTCTCTAAATTTTGCATAGCTTATGATTTAGATTTTGATTTATTTTCAGTGGAATCTTCCTCCTCATGATTTTCGAATGGGAAATTTCTGTTTACCGGAGGCAGATAATAAACACTTGGTTTAGTACCTAAATCTTCCATTAATCTATAGCCAGCTTTATCTTTTATAAGATCGCTGAAACGGAAAGTTTCAGAACCATTGGTAACAGAATCTTCCAGCATATCTCCAAAGAAGAATACGCCATTAGGACAAGCAGAAACGCAATGTGGGAGCGATCCTTTACGAACCATATCCGGACAGAAATCGCATTTACCAACAGTACCTTTCTTCTGCGGAACACTGGTTTCACAAGAGTAAGGCTTATCAGCGATCTCTTTAGTTAACCCTGGTTCTTCCCAGTTAAATACTCTGGTAGAATAAGGGCAGGCTGCCATACAAAAACGACAACCGATACAACGATCGCTATCGATTAATACAATACCATCCTGACGCTTAAAAGTAGCATCCACCGGACAGACCTTTACGCACGGCGGTTCATCGCAATGCATACAGGTAGTTGGTTGCCAGTATGGAGAGGTATGTTCTGCATCCTGCATTGGATACACTTTAATCCAGTTTTGTCCTGGATGAATATGGTGCATGTGATTACATGCTGACTGACATTTTTTAAGACTCTTACATCTTGAAAGGTCTATTACCATGGCAAATTTCTTTCCAGGAATCCCTATTCTGGCAGCCTCGTTGGACACCTGCGGTAAATCGGGTACTGGTTTAAGAAATGCTTTATCAACTTCTATTATTTCACCATCAACAGAGAGGAGCTTTACTTTTTCGCCAGAAGCAACCACCTGATCTCCCGCTTCGGGATCAAAAGGACTTTTCTTTGACGAACATCCTGCAACTACTGCCATTCCACCTGCCAGTAATCCTGCAGTAAGGAACTCTCTTCTGGAGGTAGATTTTTCGTTCATTTCCATGACTAAGTTTTTTAATTGCTAACTATTTTTTAACCCAGGCTAACAGTTCTTTATCAGATACTTTTTTTCTGGCAGTTCCAAGCTTAGAAACTTTTACATCTACCAGTCTTCCATCCTGTGTTAAGAGTCTAACTGTTTCTTCCTGATCTGCAGGAGAACAGCTAACTGCATTTTTTTTCTTGCCGAACAAACTGAATTTCAGTAATGGGAATACGGAGAGAATTCCTAAACCCATCAATAATTTCATACGGGTATTTTTTACAGCAGGAACATTTTCTTCCACTTTCATATTGCAAAAAATTGAGATTAATTAATACTTATTTTCTTCTTAAAATGCATGCGTATTACATTGTGAATGGTATCAATACATTCACCTTATAAATTCTATTAAATAAAACTGAAATAACAATCGTATATATACAAGCAACATTCAAAGTAATATTAAGGAGCCTCTTAATAGAGACTCCTTAATAATTGCTTTTACTTTTTCAAAGTGCGCATGAAGTTCACTAAGTTCCAGATGTCATCTTTTTCAGGAATTTTTTTCTTGAAGCTTGGCATATCATCTCTACCTACAGAAACTTTGTAGAACAAAGCTCCGTCAGTTTGAGACTGGAAAGCAGCTTTTGAAAAATCAGCAGGCTGAGTTTTCAATTGAGCAGCTTTACTTCCATCACCTAACCCGGTTTTTCCATGACAAGACGAACAATGCTGATTCCATAATGCCTTTCCTGCAGCTACAGACTCTTTACTGGTCTTAACTGTGTTTACCGCTTTTGCATCGGCAGCTGGTACTGTCCATGCTTTCTGCTCGATAGCAGTAAAGCCTGTTGCAATAACTGTTGCAGAAACAATTGCAATAAAAGAAAATGCTTTAATTTTCATGATTGTTTGTTTTGATGTTAAAAAAATAGTTAACTAAACGATTCTACTACAATAGTCATACCAGATTAGAAATTCCACAAACGGGAAATATTAAATCCAATCAGGAACTGACCTTTTTGAAAATCGTTTTGATTTTGTACATGATTATCCTGAGGTACTGCAAATCCATAATTTCCTGCGAAAATCTGGAAGTCGTGACCACTGGTATTAAACTCGAAACCAAAACTAATATTCGGATGAGGATTATTCATCGGATGTTGCGTTAATGGTTGATCGTAGTTTAATAAGAACGAAGTGCCTTCTGTTAATTTTACTTTACCAGAGAATGAAATAGCTACGTGAGCATTGTTCATTGTTGGCTGGTATTTACCTGCATCATCTTTGTAAGCCTCTACGTTGTTAAAGTAAGTAATACTTGGTGCTACCTGTAAAGAGAATCTTTCACAGATTTTTCTGGCAATAATTAACTGATTAAAGTAAGCCCAACGATCTGAAAAATTAACGATAGGTAAAGAAGCATTTTTAGCTCTCGTATCCATCAACGCATCGCCGTAGTAAGTAACACTTACAGGCATTTTGTTGTCTTTAGTTTGCTTTAATAGAGCAAGTTTAGCAGTAAAATTCACTTGCATTCTATCGTTGGTTGCACCAAAACCCACCTGAAGGTTTTTAACTGGAGTGTAGTTAACGCCTAAACGCATATTTGCACCACCGTAAATACCATACAAATCTGTAAAATCGTTTGTCATTACTCCAAATCTGTGCTGAATAGTAGCTTCCAGCGTACCTTTAATAGGCACCATAACAGTCTGGTTGTCTAAAATAAAATTTCCTATAAAGGTATTCTTAACATAAGAAGGAACCTTTTTTACTACAGGTGCTGGAACTGTAGAATCCTGTGCTATCAATCCACTGAATGTTGTTAAGCCCAGCAACATGAAAGCTATAAGCTTTAAGTGTATTGATGATTTGATTTTTATATCTTTTCTCATTTGAATTGATTTAATTATTTTTAGCTCCTTGGTTAATCCAAGCATAAATTTTCGCATTAATGTCCGCATTAGGTCCTGCGCCAAGTGGCATTACAGGACTTTTTTTACCGGTTAACCATAACATAATTGTACTATTATCAGGATCGGATGCTTTAAAATAACCTCCGTCTGTTAAAGATTTAAATGCATTTGCTGCTGTTAAATCAGGAGCTTTCCCTCCTGCAACATGACAACCACTCAATGCACAATTACTTGAAAATATGGGAACAATATCACTTGCAAAACTCATTGTCTGCGTAATACTGGCTCCTGGATTTTCTACGTAAGTTGTAGTCTTATAACATCCTGAAATAGCAAGCATCAATACGGCTAAAACTCCGGATAATATTGCTATTTTTTTCTTAAACATATAATTGTTTTAATGTGTTATAAACTACCTCTTATTTTGCAAAATGTAACACTAAATTTGGATTGATACCGTGTTGGTTATTAGATTGATTCCAGATTGCAAATCCAAAAGGTTGATCCTGATAATTATTAGCAGTAAAGTCAACATCTTGTTTTAAGCCATCAGTAGTTTTCAATAAACGTTTGTATTCTACAACCCAACCAGATCCTGTATATACAGCAGCACAAGGAATATCTTTTCTGCCACCAATTAAAGGTTGTGCGAAATAAGCAGGTAAAGTTTTTGCTTCAATACCATAAACTGCTTCAGCAGGTCTTTGGTAGTCAGTAGTTGCAGTAGGATCGATAGAAGATCCATCAGATAATGTTAATACACCAGTTGAAGCAACACCAGTTACTTTAACCGCCTTACCATTTGATGTATCCGCTACAAGAACGAAACCTGCATTTGATACTCCTTTATAAACCCACATAGGAACAGCAACTGAAGAACCAGTTCCATCTAATTTAAGGTTTTGAGAGTTTTTAACTTCACCTTGGTTAGGAGATGTAGTGTAGTGAGGACCATTTGGCCATTTGTAAGTAGTTGCAGAATCAATATAGATACCATCTACGTGTCTTCCATTTGCACTTCCACCAGTAAGGTTAGTAACAGCAGGTCCACCAGCATAATCCTGATAGTTATCGTCCATATATCCATTAGAAGCATCAGAAGCAATATATCCTAATTTACCCCACCACATATCAATTTTTTCAAATTGACCATTAGTATAGTGATTTCCATTATTTGCATTTGATTTTTCAACAGCAGGGGTTACAGAGTAATCCATATAAGGAGTAAAAATGTGACAACTACCATAACATGTTTGGGTTAGGAATTTTTGACAAGAATTATCAATATTAAATAACATGGCAAACTTATCTTCTCCAAAACCAGTTCTGGTTACGTTACCATTCTGGTCAAGTGATTTACTGGAAGGTTCTTGAGCCCATAACTTAGTAGTAGGATTAAAGTACCATGGAGCATTGTTTACACTTTTACCTGCATCAGCCCACTCAGCAAGAAAATAAATATAAGAATCATCATACATTGAACGCAGAGTAGTTGGATACTGCTCACCGTTGTAACCAGTGAATAAACCATTACCTGGATCAGGAACGGTTGGAGAAAAAGATAATTTGGTAGCATTAGCCCATACAGCATCAATAGTACCGTCAATAACTGGTGCAGTAGATGTCTTTACAGAATTTAATACATTAGTGCTTGAAGAAGAACTAGTAACTACCTGATCGTTCTTAGTACAATAAACCAAGAAGATGGTAAAGAAGAGAAATAAACCTAAAATCGAATTACGTTTCATAAATAAAATTTTTAATGTTTGAACATTGATTACAGATGCGAAAATGCTAACAACTTTCGTATTACGATATGTTATTTATCATTCTAAGACATGATAGTTATCATGTTTGTCATGAAACTGTCATGGAGTATGGGTTTCAGAGAATTGATTCTAGTAAATAATTTGGAATATATTAAAATATAAAGGAGGTTTGGTAGGCTTAAATGGGCATTTGGGGAATATTTTAGCCATTTATCGTATTTGAAAATATTAATATTATTACCAAAAATGAGTCTTTTTTAAAAAAAAATTTCAAATTTCCACCTATATTACAAGCAAAAGATCAATAATAATCAAATAATAAACAAATCGGAAGCTATGCCATCAGCCATTAGCTTTCCAGCGGAAGTTAACTTGATGTTTTTTTCGGAAACTTGGGCAAGTCCTTGCTCTTTCCACTTGATTATTTCCTTTTTGACGTGAAGGAACTTCTCATTTCCATAACGTTCAGTCAGATAATTCAGATCAATCCCGTCTATTGTTCTAAGTGCAGTCATTACATATTCATTAAACTGCTGATGTGGAGTTAGGATTTCTTTTTCGGATGGAAGGATATTGTTATTAATAGCTTGTATGTATAAAGCGTTGTTTGCAACATTCCACTGACGAGAATCACCATTAAAAGAATGAGCAGAAGGCCCAATACCAACATAGTGTTTCCCTTGCCAGTAACTACTATTGTGTTTGCTTCTATAACCAGGAATAGCAAAATTGGAAATCTCGTAATGTTCAAAACCGGCATTATTCAATGCTTCCATTAATATCAGAAAATGGGTTGCTTGTTTATCAGTATCTACTGCTTCTTTCTTTTTGGTCTGTATCAGTTTATCTAAAGCAGTCTTGGGTTCTACCGTTAAAGCATAACAGGAAAGGTGTGGAATATTTAAACTTAAAGCAGTGTTTATATTTTCTTTCCAATGTTCATCACTTAAATTAGGAACACCATAAATAAGATCGATAGTTATATTATTAAACCCGTACTCCTGTGCCAGTTTAATACATTCGTAAGCCTGGCTTGCATTGTGTGCTCTGTTCATCCATAACAAGTCATCTTCTCTGAACGACTGTATTCCAATACTTAAACGGTTAATACCCATTTCTTTCCATTGTAGTAACTTATCAGGATCAATATCATCGGGATTAGATTCCAATGTTATTTCAGCATCATTTGAAACAATATAATTATCCTTTACTGCCTGTAATATTTTCAGTATCTGTTCTGCTGATAATATTGAGGGTGTCCCCCCACCAAAATAGATAGTCTCAATAGTTTCTTTAGTATAATCTTTTCTTAAACCAATTTCTTTTAACAGGCATTCTACCAGCGGTTCTATCTGCTTTGTAGAGGTAGAAAAATGGAAGTTGCAGTAATGACAAGCTTTCTTGCAAAAAGGAATATGTATGTAAATGCCTGCCATTAAAGAAATATTTACTAATGTTGTGATAATTGAAATGATGGCGAAAATAAGGTTATATAAGATTGTTCTCTGCTGGCTGATTTTCTATCTGCCAATAATATGCCATTCACAGCAGGTAAATCTGTTGGTTACATGCAACAATAATCCATCTATAAATGTTGCTTCTATTATAGATTACAAAAAGACATTCAGCAACAAATTCCTTTGTAAACAATATTTAGAAAGACTACCTGCATTGCTTCAATCCAGAGGATATATAGGTGCATCATTAGATAGTATTAAAGAAGATAGTGCTACTGTACAAATCTTTATATTTCTGGGAAATAAATATAGCTGGAAGAAAGTTAGTTATGACTCTTCTTTATTGAATGTTCTTCCTGCAATTGGCATTAGTAATACTATAAAAGAAGGATCTATATACAATAGAACAGAGGCTGAACAAATTCAAAATAAACTGGTAGACTTTTACTGTAATAGTGGTTATCCTTTTGCAAAAATTGCCTGGGATAGTATACGGATTGATAGTAATAATATTTCAGGCAGACTTAGTGTAAGTAAGGGTAATATTTATTTACTGGATAGCATAAGAATACTTGGGACTGCTAAAATAAACCTGAACTATTTATACCATCAGTTGAATATTGCAGAAGGATCGGCTTTTAGTATTGAAAAGCTGGAATTGATAGATAGTAAACTAAAAGAAATTTCCTTTCTTAAACAATCACAGCCCTGGTCTTTAGAGATGTTAGGAAATTCTTTTTTATTAAATCTTTATTTGGAGCCAAAGAAAACAAATCAGATAGATGCCATCATGGGTTTTGCTCCGGCTAATACCCAGAATGGAGGAAATCTTTTATTTACTGTTGATGCAAAACTGAAACTTCAGAATGTATTGGCAAGTGGTGAAATGATGTCGCTGAACTGGCAGCAGATTCAACCACAATCACCTAAACTGAATATACAGTTTCAACGTCCTTTTATCTTTAACTCAGCTTTCGGCTTCGACTTTAATTTTGACTTATATAAAAAAGATAGCAGTTATGTAAATATTTCCGCTGACTTAGGGGTACAATATGTTCTATCCACATATCAGACAGCTAAGTTGTTGCTGCATAGTTTCAGAACAAACCTATTAACTGTAGATACGTTAAGTGTTGTATTTAGTAAAAAGCTCCCCGATTTAATGGACTTATCCATCAATCAGCTGGTGGCAGGATATAATTATTATAAAATAAACTATAGGAATAACCCGAGAAGTGGTAACGAAGTAAGTATTGAAATTGCAGGTGGAAGTAAACAGATTAGAAAGAATAATAGTATTACACAACTAAAAAGTAATGCGTATAACTATGAATCGCTTTATGATTCTGTAAAAATGAGTAGTTATACCTTTAGAAGTAAACTGTCTGCTGCACACTATTTCCCAATAAAACAGCATGCAACAGTAAAAGCAGCAATACAGAGTGGTATATATAATAGTCAGAATTACTTTACCAATGAATTATTCCAGATAGGTGGCACTAAAAACTTGCGGGGATTTGATGAAGATGCCATTTATTGTAATAGTTATATAGTAGCTACAGCAGAATACCGGTATCTGATAGATCAAAATTCTTATTTCGCCCTCTTTTCTGATGGAGGAACTACTAATAATAGTATTACTAATAAAACCCATCAATATATAGGAGGTGGATTTGGATTATCCTTTCAAACCAAACAAGGAATCTTTAATATTAGCCTTGCAGCAGGAAAAAGAGATGATTTACCCTTCAATTTTAATCAGTCGAAGATACATTTTGGATTTGTGAGTGTGTTTTAATACAGTACTTAGTACTTAGATTGAAGATATTAGACTAATACAATTATTTACGGATTAGCGGATTAGCAGATTAATACTATCGGGCATTAATTCGATCTTTTAG
The DNA here is from genome assembly GCA_037129215.1 of Bacteroidota bacterium. Lineage (GTDB taxonomy): Bacteria > Bacteroidota > Bacteroidia > Chitinophagales > Chitinophagaceae > CANFLJ01. The sequence goes on from JBAXVH010000010.1 coordinate 11,107, forward strand.
GTAAATAATTCGGTTTTCGACCCTATTTAAGGAAGTTTCCTTGGTCATTTTTTAGCCACTCCCCTCCTTTTTCGCCTAATTTCATCCCTTCTTATAACCATTCATCACTTTGCTAAAAATATTTTTTAAAGACCTTTAATTTACAAAACCCTTTACAGTAAAGGATTTCATACTATGCAAGTTATTATTCTATGCAAACTATTATCCTAAACTATGTACTATGTTTTACATAGTACTAAAATAAGTACCATATTTGCATTGTCAAAGTAAGAGAAGATAAAGCTAATTTTCCTGAAATGTCAGATAAAATGAATTTGTTAACCGGTAAGTAAAGAAATTAAAACTTACCATAAAACTCCAGATTATGGACATACAAAACACTCAGAGTCAGATGCGAAAGGGCGTGTTGGAGTTTTGCATCTTGTCGATCATTAAGCAAGGAGAAGTATATCCGAGTGATATAGTTGAAAAAATGAAAACGGCCAACATGAATATTCTGGAAGGAACATTGTATCCTTTATTAACCAGACTAAAAAATGCAGACTTGCTAACTTACAGATGGGTAGAAAGCAGTGGCGGACCGCCAAGAAAGTATTTCATCATGACCGAGAAAGGAATCCGGTGCTACGATGAACTGGAAAAAACCTGGAAGGAAATGGCCAATGCGGTTCATGCCCTGACATCCGAAGAAAATAACCAAAATAATTAACACCAAAACAAACAGATTATGAAAAAGGTAATAAATATAAACTTTCAAGGTAGGGTGATTCCAATTGAAGAATCGGCTTATGACATGCTTAAAAGATATGTAGAAAGTTTGAACGTATACTTCTCTAATGAAGAAGGTAAGGATGAAATTATCAATGATATAGAAAGCAGAATAGCGGAGCTTTTTGGAGAAACTTTAAAGAAAGGGAGTACCTGTATATCAGAAGATGATGTAGAAAAGATAATTGACAGTATGGGTCGTCCTGCAGATTTTGAAGAACAAGGTGGTGGTGCAGCTACTGCTGAGAACAAAGAATCTGCAAAGCCAAAAACAGAACAAACCAGTTACCAGTCTACTGATGGTCCTAAGAGATTGTTCAGAGACGAGAATAATAAAATACTTGGTGGTGTATGTAGCGGCATTGCAAACTATATTGGCACTGATCCGGTATTGATTAGAGTATTATCGGTAATATTATTTGGGGTAGTGTTCTTACCATACTTAGTATTATGGATAGCTGTACCAAGCAATGCATCTACTGTAATAGGCGCTTCAAGAAAAAGACTTTTCCGTGATATGGATGATAAAGTAATTGCTGGGGTATGTAGTGGATTCTCTCATTACTTTGGTGTAAGCGTATGGATACCAAGAGTATTATTCTTACTACCATTTATTTCCTTTGCATTCCATTTCACCCATATAGGATGGTGGGGATTTCCACACTTCTTAAATGTATCTTTTAGCCCTGGTTCATTTATTCTATATATAATATTATGGTTAGCATTGCCAGAGGCAAAAACAACTGCAGATAAGCTGGAAATGAGAGGTGAAAAAGTAGACTTAAATAATATTAAAAATACTATTCAGACTGATATGGTGAACTTCTTTAAGAAGGCAGAACAATCAGGTAAAGGCATTACTGGAAAAGCACATCAGTGGGGACATGAATTTAGTGAAAAAGCAAATGAATGGAGTGAAGAATTCAGTCAGACTGTACGGGAGAAGAGTCAACAATATTCTTCTGAGATGGCTGCTAACAAACGCAACCACAGAAGCTTTGGTGATGTTATAGCCTTGATATTCAAAGCCTTTGCATACTTTATTATAGGGGTAGTATTATTCTCTGTACTGTGTGCATTGTTTGGTGCAGGTATTGCCCTTACTGGTTTAATGCCTTTGAAAGATTTTTTATTGAATAATAACTGGGATAATTTATACGCATGGGGCACATTAATACTATTTATCTGGGTACCTGTAGTAGGCATTATTACTTTCTTCATCCGTAGATTGGCTAAAATGAAAGCAGGTAGTAAACTGATTCGTTATACCTTCCTTTCTTTATGGATAGTAGGTTGGTTCTGTGCTATCAGTTTAATAACTTCTCTTGCTCATTCTTTCCACTATAATAATCGTGGAGTGGAAGAGAATATTACCCTGAGTAATGCCGGAATAAATAAAATAGAAGTGATGTCACAGCCACATTCTAAATTCTGGGACAGAAACAGATGGTTTAAGTTTGAACCATTTGCTCAGATAGATGAAGACACAGCATTTATACAAAATGTACGTATTAGAATTGTACGCTCTCTGGATGATAGTTTTCATGTGAATATGGTAAAACTCGCTAATGGTAGTTCGAAGAATAATGCTGACAATACTGCCCGTAAAATAAACTACAATATAGTACAGAAAGACAGTTTCTTATTGCTAGATAAAGGCATTATGATTACCCCTGAAAATAAGTTCCGTAATCAATTAATTGCACTAACAATTCAGGTTCCTAAAGGCAAAAGAATTAAGATCAACAACAATGCCCGTTTTGGAGAAGATATTCATGTAAGCTTTGGCATCAATAATGATAAGGATTGGGACTGGAATTATAATAACAATAATGATGATGTAAAATCGTACGACTGGAAATCTGGTGTGGAATATATTATGACGGAGAAAGGATTGAAGAGAACAGAAGCTGTGGAAGAAGATAGTCAAATGTCGGACGAGAATGAGCAGCAGGTTATTGATGATTTCAGACAAAAGAAAGAAGAGATGAAACGTCAGAAAGAGCAGAAGATTAAAGAGCTAAAAGAGCTGGAAAAAGAGTTGAAGGATGCTGACTCATTAGATCAAATGCCTAAGACACCAGTAAAGCCTACACCTCCTGTAAAAAACAAAACCAGCGTATCTACTAAGGTAGCAAATGACAGTGTTCCTAAGAATGCTGCAGCATTGAATACTAACAGAGTAATGATGGGGTTGTATATTTAATAGAGAAGGATAATTGATGATGCATATTTAAAATGTGTATCGGGAATGTTTTATTAAAAGCATTTCTGGTACACATTTTTATTTGGATTCCAGTTAATAAAACAATTAGTTAATTATACGTATATTTGTTTTCTATTTACACGTACATGACAACGAAATTAACTTTAACAGTAGAAGAAACTGTTATACAGCAAGCAAAAATATATGCCAGACTAAAGGGGCGTAGTTTATCTGATGTTGTAGAAACTTATTTAAAAACACTTTCTGCGTCTTTAGAAGAAGAGGATAATATTAGCCCACGTGTAAAGAAATTAATGGGTGTAATATCTCTGCCTGAAGATTATAATTATAAGAAAGAACTAAGTAAATCAATATCAAAAAAGTATAACCGATGAAAATACTTTTTGTAGACACCAATGTCCTTATTGATTTTCTGGCTAACCGTAAACCATTTTCTATTAGTGCTGCAAAGTTGTTTACTCTTTCATTATCTAATAAAGTAAAGCTTTATATATCTGCTGTATCTTACAACAATATTTATTACATTTTAAGACAGTCTCTTTCCCATAAAGAAACTATTCGTCTGTTAAAGGAACTTTCAGCATTAACAACCATAGTAGATGTTTCAAAGAAAGTAATAGAGGCAGCAATTGCGAGTGATTTCAATGACTTTGAAGATGCAATACAATTTCAATGTGCATTGAGTATAAACAAGGTAGATTGTATTATAACCAGAGATATTAAAGTTTATAAAAAAAGTACCATTAGAGTAATGAGTACAGAGGAAATAATTAGTTTTATAGAAACCTTAGGCGTTTAAGAGGGTCAAGAGGATTAATGGATAAATTGTTTTATTGTTGAATACAATTTAGTATGCTCTTTTATTGCTTAATAAACATCTTGCTACCAGTACCATATATTCCGGCAAAACCTCCACTAAATGTTAGGGTATCATTCGATCTGCTATAATAATCCCAGGTATTTCCTTGTAAGGAGTTGAAATACTTTACACTATCATATACATACTTAGTAGCAGAAGGAAATGGCTGATAAGAACCATGACCTGTTGAGAAGGTTCCAGAGTCGACCGTTACATTATTCTGTATCTTTTTCCAGGTAGCATCGTTATTGAAAATTATATATTCCAAGATACCTGAATTTCCTGGTGTAGAGGGATTGGAAGGCCCTAAAGGATAATCGAAATAAGTAGCTACCCACTTCCATTTCCCTACAACATTTACTGGCATAACTGGTGAGTTGCTTTTAGTACAACTGGAGCCTATCAGTATATATAAAAGCAAGAAAATAATAACAGTTGAAAATAATGGTTTCATATTGTTTAGAATATGTTTCAAATATAATTAAAATTCAAACACCTTTAAGTAAATCGTTTGAGAATAATTACAATTAAAGTATTCTGCATTGTAGAAATATAGGACACTTTTTTGTTTTATTTAGCATTAACAGTTTACGAATCTATTATACTTGGTTCTTATATTTACTGCACTAAACACATTAACCATGTACAAATACCTACCCATCTTTATCTGCTTTTTAGTTAGCTATATTTCATCTGCTCAAAGTTTTAAAACGAATAAATCTGTTGGGGTTACACTATCGTTGCCAATAATTAATGGATATAGTTATTATGGGTTTTCTGAAACAGAAACTAAGGAAGGATTATTCGGGATTGGCGCGTCTGTTTTCTATAAACATAATAGATTCAAGTATTCAATAAACGGTGCTATGACTACTGTTATAACATTTACTCATGAAGCATCTGATGCATCTAAAGATATTAATGTAAATCTAATTGAAGGTTTAGTTCATTATAGTTTACACGATCAATTTAATTTAATAGGAGGCATTAACTTTTCAAACTACCAGTTTTCCGGAAGTTACTTTAGCATAGACAGTACAGGACTTGTAGATTATTCTATAAAAAGGAATGATAGAACAATGGGACTAACACTTGGGGCAGAATTAGTTTTCACTCCACACCTTACAGTTGCTGCCTTTTATCGCCCTGTTATTTATTGTTTTGATAAAAAGAGTTTTAAGCAAATGTTTTCGCTGGATTTAAGGTTTGATATAAATCTATGGAGGAGAAAATAAATTTTTTATGAAGTATTAATGGTTAGATAAAGAATAGCTTTTTTGGATTTAAAAAATAATCAAACACTATATTTACTGCACTAAACACATTAACCATGTATAAATACCTACCCATCATTATCTGCTTTTTAGTTAGCACTGTTTCATCTGCACAAAGTTTTACAAAGAATGAATCTTTTGGGGTTACACTCTCTTTGCCTTTTATAAATAGATATACTTATTTTGGATTTGAAACAGAAAATACACAAGGAGTTCTAGGTATTGGTTCTTCTGTATATTATAAACACAACAAATTTAAATATTCTTTAAATGGTGCTTTAACCAGAGCATTTCAGTCATTTAGAGATAATGAAAATATTAATGTAAACCTTATAGAAGGATTAGTTCACTATAATGTATATAATAAGTTTAATATAATTGGAGGTTTAAATTTTTCTGATTACAAGTTTTCGTCTAGTCCTGATTTTTATGACTCATTAACTCCCTCAAAATATAAAAAAGAAGACCGGACATTAGGATTAACCATTGGTGCTGAAATAGTCTGCACAAACCACTTTTCAATAGTGGCATTTTATCGTCCTTCTATTTATTGTTTTGATAAAAAGAGTTTTAAGCAAATGTTTTCGCTGGATTTCAGGTTTGATATAAACCTTTGGAGGAGGAAATAAAGTTCAAGAAGTTTAATAGGTTCAAAGGGTTAAAGGTTAAATACAATTAAAATGTTTGGTAGTATAGACGTATAGTGAACTTTTTGGTTTTTTCTTTATTAAAATACATATTTGTATAAACATAAACTAAACTTATGAGAAATCTCCTGGTATATTATTTACAGATATTAATTC
>JBAXVH010000100.1:0-5416 GCA_037129215.1 Bacteroidota bacterium
TTTATTACCCTTACCAAAACATCTGATACCGATGACTGGCAGGATGTAATTCCTACAATCAAGATCTTTTTAAAGGAATATCTTGAAGCGGGTGGTGTAGTAGTAAATGAAGAAGAAGCTGCAAAAGTTAAACAGGAATCAAGCAATGTAGCGAGCGCTGACGATGATGATGTAGTAAAAAGAGTAAAAGAATTACTCGAAAGCTACGTAAAGCCTGCAGTAGAAATGGATGGTGGAGCTATACAGTTTAAAAACTATGACAACGGTACTGTAACCCTTATGTTGCAAGGGAGCTGCAGCGGATGTCCTTCTTCTATGATTACCCTAAAATCGGGTATTGAAGGCATGATGAAAAGAATGATTCCAGAAGTTAGAGAAGTTGTAGCAGAAGCTGAATAATCTGCATTAAAACATAAATATTTTTGATTAAGAGCTGTGACTATTCACGGCTCTTTTTTTTAATTATCATAATCTTTTCCCACAAATCTTGTTTTAAGCTAAAAACAGCTTAAAGAAAGCGTGTTTTCCTTTATCTTTACCCCCTCTTTAAGAGAAGTTTATTTCTGGGATTATTTAATAATATATGAACAACGAAGAATTGGATCAGTTTGCCGAAGAAAACAGGGATTATGGTGCCGATAGTATTCAGGTTTTAGAAGGACTGGAAGCCGTAAGAAAAAGACCTGCAATGTACATTGGTGATATTGGCGTTAAAGGTTTACACCACTTAGTTTATGAAGTAGTTGATAACTCTATAGATGAAGCCCTTCAGGGATGGTGTAAAAATATCATCGTAAATATTCACACAGACAATTCCGTTAGCGTAGATGATGATGGTCGTGGTATTCCTACCGCAATGCACACTAAAGAAAAACGTAGTGCATTAGAGGTGGTTATGACTGTATTACACGCTGGAGGTAAGTTTGATAAAAACACCTACAAAGTTTCCGGTGGTTTACATGGAGTAGGGGTAAGTTGCGTAAATGCATTGAGTAAATTAATGCAGGTAACTGTAAAGCGTGAAGGAAAGATATTTGAACAGGAATATAAAAAGGGTGCTCCTCAATATAGTGTTAGGGAAATTGGTACCTCTGATGAAACAGGAACAAGAGTTCATTTCTGGCCTGATGATTCTATTATGCAGGTGACCGTTTTCCAAAAAGAAATTCTGGAAGGAAGACTTAGAGAATTATCTTACCTAAATCGTAGAATCAGAATTGTACTGAACGATTTTAGAGAAATCAACGAAGATGGTACTACTTATTCCAAAGAGTTTTATAGTGAAGGTGGAATAGTAGAGTTTGTAGAAATGCTGGATCAAACCAGTAATCGTGTTCCATTGATTGGAAAAACATTGTATTTCGAAGGTTACGACGAAGCAAACAATGTAGCTGTAGAGGTAGCTATGAGCTATAGCGACGACTATAAAGAACACATTTTCTCTTACGTAAATAACATCAACACTATTGAAGGTGGTACACACGTAGCTGGTTTTAGAACTGCTATTACCCGTGTATTTAAAGGATATGGTGATAAAGAAGGTTTGTTCGAAAGAGCTAAGGTAGAAGTAGAAGGAGATGATTTCAGAGAAGGCTTAAGTGCTATTATCTCTGTGAAAGTTCCTGAGCCTCAGTTTGAAGGACAAACAAAAACCAAACTGGGTAACAGTGAGGTTAGCGGTATTGTTCAGACTACTGTTTCTAAAGCTTTGTTGATTTATCTGGAAGAAAATCCAAGAGAAGCGAAGAATGTAATTTCTAAAATAGTTTTAGCAGCACAGGCAAGAGTAGCTGCCAAGAAAGCAAGAGAACTGGTACAACGTAAAACCGTATTAAGCGGTGGTGGTTTGCCTGGTAAACTGGCGGATTGCAGCGAAAGAGATCCTGAAAAATGCGAACTATACCTGGTGGAAGGGGATAGTGCCGGTGGTACTGCAAAACAAGGAAGAGAGAGAAGCTTTCAGGCCATCCTGCCATTACGTGGTAAGATTCTGAACGTGGAAAAAGCAATGGAACATAAGATTTACGAGAACGAGGAAATACGTAATATCTTCACCGCAATGGGGGTAACTATTGGTACTCCTGATGACCTTAAAGCTTTGAACGTTTCTAAAATTCGTTATCACAAGTTAATCATCATGACCGATGCCGATGTGGATGGTTCCCACATTGCTACACTGATTCTTACCTTTATCTTCCGTTATATGAAAGAGTTGGTAGATCTTGGTTATGTATACCTTGCTCAACCTCCTTTATACCTCGTTAAAAAAGGTAATAAACAGGAATACGCTTATACCGAAGAACAACGTAAAGACTGGGTAGAGAAATTAGGTGGTGGAAAAGATGATACAGTTGGTATTCAACGTTACAAAGGTCTTGGAGAAATGAACGCAGATCAGTTATGGGAAACTACAATGGATCCGCAAAGAAGAATCCTAAAACAAGTAACCATCGAAAGCGCTGCTGAAGCTGATAGAGTATTCAGTATGTTGATGGGTGATGAAGTTGGACCTCGTAGAGAGTTCATCGAATCTCATGCAAGATATGCTAAGATTGATGTATAAAAAATAAGGCAAAGAGGCAATAGGCAAGGAGGCAAAGAGTTACAAAAAAGCCGTTGAGAATTCTCAACGGCTTTTTTGTAATACACAGTTATTTATAGCGCTGCCAGACTTTCTTCTATCGTTCTGATTCTTGCTTCGGCATCGTCTTTTTTCTTTTGTTCAATGGCTACCACTTCTGGTTTTGCATTGGCTACAAAACGTTCGTTGCCCAGCTTCTTCATTACGCTGTCTAAGAACCCTTGCTGATATGCAAGATCTTTCAGTAATTCTTCTTTCAAAGCAGCGGTATCCAGTTGCTTTTCCGATTCTATAAAGAACTTATCTTTTTCTATAGCTACAACTATTGTGTTTGCTACGTTCTCGGTAGTAAATACAATACTTTCAGCGTTTATCTGTTTGCTAAGAATAGCGCTGATAGAGGTATAGATAGCTGCATTCTCTGTTTGAATATGCAGCTTAATAATGTCCTTTGGTTTAATCTGATTTCTAACCCTTGCATCACGAATAGTAGAGATCACTTCTTTCAACACTTTACCTTGTTCTAAAATCTCTTTATTTACTACTCCTGGTTCTTTACTTACAACAGTTGTCAGGTCTTCAGTTCTATCATTCAACAGATGATATATTTCCTCAGTAATAAAAGGAATAAACGGATGTAGAATTAATAATAATTCATCGAAAAACGCTACGGTTTTACGATAAACAGCTGCATCAATTGGTTGCTCAAATCCGGGCTTAACCCACTCCAGATACCAGCTACAGAAATCATCCCAAACAAGGCTGTATATTACTTTTAAAGCAGCACTCAACTGAAACTGTTTCATTAAGCCTTCTACTTCAATCTTTACTTCATTCAATCTGTTTTCGAACCACTCTATAGCAAAGTTGCTGGTTACCAGTTGCTGGTTGCCAGTTTGATTTGTATTACCAGTATCCTGCAACCCGGAACTTGCAACCTGTCTGCCATCCCACATCTTCACCAGCTTCAGGGCATTCCATATTTTATTATTGAAGTTTCTGCCTTGTTCCAGACTGCTTTCATCAAATAACAAATCGTTTCCTGCAGGAGAAGCTATTAATATTCCAAAACGTACCGCATCGGCTCCGTATGTATCTATCAGGCCCAACAGATCGGGACTATTACCCAATTGTTTACTCATCTTTCTGCCTTGTTTATCTCTTACCATTCCGGTAAAATAAACATCGGTAAAAGGCAGCTGTTGTTTAAACTCGTAACCCGCCATAATCATTCTGGCTACCCAGAAGAAAATGATATCCTGACCAGTAACCAAGGTAGTAGTAGGGTAGTAGTAATTAATTTCTTCGTTATCAGGATTACTGATCCCTTTAAATACCTCTATAGGCCATAACCAGGAAGAGAACCAGGTATCTAATACATCTTCGTCTTGTTTTAAATCGCGAATCGTGAGTCCTGAATCGGGCGATTGAGCAATAGCTTCTTCAGCAGTTTTTGCTACATATACATTTCCTTTTTCATCGTACCAGGCAGGTATTCTTTGTCCCCACCAGAGCTGACGGGAAATACACCAGTCTTTAATATTCTCCAACCAGTGATTATAGGTATTCTTCAGCTTTGCTGGATGGAATCTTATCTCATCATTCATTACAGAAGAAAGCGCTTCAGGATTCTTTTGCATAAATCCTTTCATATCCATAAACCACTGTAAAGAAAGTCTCGATTCTATCACCGCACCAGTTCTTTCGCTCGTGCCTACCTGACCTTTATAGTCTTCTATCTTTTCTATTTGTCCCAATGCAGCAATGTCTTCTACTATCTTCTTACGCAGTACAAAACGATCTACTCCATTGTAAGAAAGCACCAACTCGGAAGGGTTTTCCTCCATCAGTTCTTCTGCAGTAAATTTACCAGAAGCATCCAGTGTATTCAATGCTTTCAAGCTATGCTTGCGGCCAATCTCATTATCGTTCTTATCGTGTGCCGGTGTAATTTTCAATGCTCCTGTTCCAAATTCAGCATCTACATATTCATCCGCTATAATAGGTATTTTACGGTTAATGATTGGTACAATTACTTCCTTACCAATCCATGCTTTATAGCGCTCATCGTTAGGATTTACACAGATAGCCACATCACCCAGAATAGTCTCCGGACGGGTAGTAGCCACCATCATGCCCCCATCCCCTGAAGGGGAGTCAGCAAAGGGATATCTAACATAATATAACTTACTGTCTATTTCTTTAAAGATAACTTCTTCGTCGCTTAGTGCTGTCAATCCCTCCGGATCCCAGTTTACCATGCGCATACCTCTGTATATAATACCATCTTTATAAAGGCGGATAAATATTTCTATTACCGATTTGTAATAGTCTTCATCCATAGTAAATGATGTTCTATCCCAATCCAGACTACAGCCCAGTTTTTTTAACTGTTGCAGAATAATGCCACCGTATTTCTCTTTCCACTCCCATGCATATTTCAGAAACTCATCTCTGCTTAAAGATGATTTGGTAATACCTCTTTCGCGCAGCATGTGCACCACTTTAGCCTCTGTAGCAATACTGGCATGATCGGTACCAGGAACCCAGCAGGCATTTTTCCCCTGTGCTCTGGCCCTGCGAACCAATATATCCTGAATGGTATTGTTCAAACAATGGCCCATGTGCAATACACCCGTTACATTGGGTGGAGGGATCACAACGGTATACGCCTTCTTATCGTTAGGGGTGCTGTGAAAATAGCCACTGTCCACCCAATGCTTATACCACTTTAATTCTACTTCACCCGGTAGGTAATTTTTACTCAATTCCATGCTTTACGTCTTTTCCTATATTAAGCCACAAAAATAAGGAAAAGCGACAAGCAATAAGTTG
>JBAXVH010000101.1:0-5342 GCA_037129215.1 Bacteroidota bacterium
GCGCAAAAAAGATACAAACGGATAGCCTGACCCGAAGGGATGCGCCCAAAATCAAATAAAAAGTAAAAGATAAAAAGTAAAAAAAGAAGCCTTTTAAAATGTGTACAATAAAAAAACGCTTCCCCAAACTAATGGAGAAGCGCCTCTGTTTTTGCACACTTCTGGTTTAACCCGATTATACATCAGTAATTCTATTACAAACTCCAAATGCTTCAAAGACCATTATTTGCTTGATTTTTTGTTATTACCATAGTTCACTATGCTTGCTAACAAAAAATCTGCTCAAACACTTGTCTTTATTGCATTTGTAGCTTTCATAACGAATTCTACTATATAATACGGGTTTAAAGTGTCACACCGCTTTTGAAGATAGCAATTTCTCTGAACCCTGATTTCTCATGATTCGCTTTTTCGCCACTTGCTACTCTTATTACTTTATCTACCAATTCGTCGAGACCCTGATCGAAAGATTTGTCTTCTGCTAAAGGACCTGCATTATAATCGATCCAATGCGGTTTGTTTTTAGCCAGTTCAGAATTAGTAGCGATTTTTAATGTTGGAATGAAACTACCAAATGGAGTTCCTCTACCCGAAGTAAACAATACAATGTGACAACCGGAAGCTCCTAAAGCAGTGGTTGAAACAAGATCGTTACCCGGAGAACTTAACAGGTTAAGTCCTTTTGTTTTTAAACGCTCACCATACTTCAGTACATCTACCACCGTTGCAATACCACCCTTCTGCGTACAACCCAATGATTTATCTTCTAAAGTAGAAATACCACCCGCTTTATTACCTGGAGATGGATTCTCGTAGATAGGCTGTTTAAGATCTATGAAATATTGTTTAAAGTCGTTGATTAAGTGTACTGTTTTTTCAAATACTTCCTGATTGGTACATCTGTTCATTAAGATCGTTTCTGCACCAAACATTTCAGGTACTTCGGTCAAGGTAGTAGTACCGCCTTGAGCAATCAGAAAATCGGAGAAATAACCTACCAAAGGATTAGCAGTAATACCCGATAAACCATCGGAACCACCACATTTTAATCCCACTTTTAATTCTGACAATGGAATAGGCTCTCTTTTATCTTCTTTTACTACAGCATAAATATCTTTTAGTAAAGCAATTGCATCATGCACTTCATCCTGCACTCTTTGAGTAGAAAGGAATTTTACTCTTCTCTTATCAAATGAACCAAGACCTTGTTCGAATTCATCAATTTTATTGTTCTCACAACCAAGTCCGAGTACCAGCACACCGCCTGCATTTGGATGTAAAGCAATATCAGAAAGAATAGTTTTGGTATTCTGATGATCGTCACCTAATTGAGAGCAACCGTAATTGTGTTTAAACACTTCGATATCAACATCTAATACTCCACCAAGCTCTGCTTTAAATTCGCGAATGATTTGTTCTGCAATACCATTCACACAACCAACGGTAGGTACGATCCATATTTCGTTGCGGATACCAACTTCGCCATTAGCACGACGGTAGCCCTGGAAAGTTAAATGTTTATTCTGGTGGGGTAGTGTAGCGAAAGAGGGGGAATAAGTATAGTCCATTACTTCGCCCAGCTTTGTTTTCACATTCTGAACGTGTACATGTTCTCCTTTTTTAATAGTTGCATAAGCTACGGCAATAGGATAGCCATACTTAATGATATCTTCTCCGGTATTGATATCTCTTAATGCAATTTTATGACCACGCTCAATATCATTTACCAGCGTAATACTATCGTTATCTACCACAATAGTTTCACCAGCGCTGAAGTTGCGCAATGCAATAACTACATTATCATTTGCATTTATCTTAATTAATTCCTTCATATTCTAATTATTAAAATCTTATACTAAACTTTCTAATGCCTGTTGCATTCCTTTGTTTACAATATTGGTAAGGTGAGCAGTTACCGCATCATTTAATCCTGCAACTGTATTTAAATCAAACTTCCAGTTTTTATCGTAAGCTAATACTTCTGTAACAACTGCTTTCAAAGAAGCATCGGTTCCGTCGTATTTGCTCCATGCATCATTCAATAAAGAAATTAATGCAGCATCATCATTTATAGCAATATCTGCTTCTCCCCTCTTTCCTTTGTAGAAAGCAATTGTAGCTGCCAAAGAGAAAGTAAGTCTTTGTGGAATTGCATTCTTACGTTTAATAAATTCCAGAATGGAAGGCAATACTCTTGTTTCAAACTTAGCCCAGGAGTTCAGTGAAATAGACATTAGAAGGTGCTTGATAAATGGATTTTTAAAACGCACTAACACCTCACCTGCAAATTTCTCCAGTTCTTCTTTAGACAAATCAAGTGTAGGAATAATTTCTTCGAAGATTGCATCATTCAGAAATTTACCCACTACAGGATGTTCAACAGATTCTCTTACTGTATCGATACCATATAAATAAGCTACAGGAACCAATGCAGTATGAGCACCATTCAGAATTCTTACTTTACGCGTTTTATATGGAGTAATATCCTTTACATACAATACATCAAGACCAATGGAAGGAAAAGGAAGTTCTTTCTCCAGTTCTTCATTTGCTTGAATAACCCAAAGATGAAAGTGTTCGCCCTCAACCACCTGACGATCTTCATAACCAAGTTCAGCAGTAATATCAGCAATTCTTTCTCTTGGATAACCAGGAACAATTCTATCTACCAATGTATTACTAAAAGTACAAGCTTCGTTTAACCAGGTAATAAAAGCAGCACTATAGCCCCATTTAGCAGAAAGTTTAAGAATATATTCTTTTAAGTGATCCGCATTCTTATCAATCAGCTCACAAGGAATAATGTGCATTCCTTTGGTAATATCGCCATTAAAATGATGGAATCTGTGGTGTAACCAAACTGCTAATTTAGCAGGATAAGAATTTGGAGGCGTAGCTCCAGGAGTATCATTATCATCATAAGCAATACCTGCTTCGGTAGTATTGGAAATAACAAAACGCATAGTAGGAATTTCAGCAGTAGCTAAATAGCCTGCAAAATCTTCATATGCATTAATTCCTCTGCTAATGATATTGATGGTTTCGTGTGTACTTAGCGCAGCACCATCTTTTAAACCACGCATATACAGCGTATATAATCCATCCTGATCGTTTAGCATTTGTACCATCCCTTTATCAATTGGTTGTACAACTACAACAGAACCATTAAAGTCTGTCTTTTTGTTCAATTCATTAAACATCCAATCTACAAAGCAACGTAGAAAATTACCTTCTCCGAATTGTAAAACTCTTTCAGGAAATTGACGATAAGCGGGATACACTTCTTTATTTAATAGCATATAGCAACAATTTTGAGCTATCAAAGTACAAGTTATTTTTTTTGACTAACAAGTTTAAGGCCTTGTATTTGCATACTTTTTTACGCTATCGTTTGCGGGAACGGTTGAGTAAGGTGTTATAGTAGTAAAATTCTATCATTCTTCCCCTATTTAAAGCGGAATTATGAAATTGCTATTTGATAAAAACGGGTAATCTGCAATATAAAAGGTCGAAATATCAACCTAAATGCTACTTAAACACTAAAACTTGTGCCACAACCACATGTTTTAGAAGCATTAGGATTATTAAAAGTAAACCCACGGCTATTTAAGCCACCTGACCAATCAATAGTCATGTTGTACAAATACAATCCGTGACTTTTATTCATTATAAAACTTAGTCCTTCAAATTCGTATTCCTCATCTTCTGCTGTTTTTTCTTCAAAACCAAGAATGTAAGTCATACCGCTACAACCACCACCTTTTACACCAATCCTTAACGACTTAGACGCATCAAACCCTTCTTCGTTCTTCAGTCTTTTCAATTCATTTAAAGCAGATTCGGTGAAAGAAACAGGTGATATAGCTTGTACCATGGTTTTAATATTTTGCGCAAAAGTAACTCCTTCTCTAAGTGTTCCAACTTCTCTTTTCCAAAATATCTGTTCTCGAAAATGAGTTGCTTATTGCATTTGCCTGTACTTTGTAGACTGAAAAACAAGTTACATGAACCAGAAATTGTCTAAAGCACTTCAAGTATTAGCTTTATTAAGCTGCCTATCCTTTGTTATCTTACCTGCTCGTAAAATCAAAATTTACCTCATTGGCGATTCAACTATTGCAATTAAAGAAACTAAAGCTTACCCAGAAACAGGTTGGGGAATGCCATTTGTATACTTCTTCGATTCTACGGTAACTGTTGACAACAGAGCAAAAAATGGTAGAAGTACCCGAACTTTTCTTTCAGAAAACCGATGGGCACCTGTAGCAGATAGTCTTAATGAAGGGGACTATGTATTTATACAGTTTGGCCACAATGATGAATCGAAAGAGAAGACCGACCGTTATACTCCGCCTGAAGATTTCAAAACCAATCTTATAAAGTTTATTACCGAAACGAGGGCAAAAAAAGCTATTCCAATTTTGATTACACCTGTAAGCAGGAGATATTTTGACAGTATTGGTAACATAAAAGAAACCCATATTATATATTCAGCACTGGTAAAAGAGGTTGGGTTAAGTACAAACACCCCTGTAATTGATTTAGATGCTAAAAGCAGGATTCTATACCAGGGATTAGGGAAAGATAACTCTAAATTGTTGTTTAACTGGCTGGAACCAGGTGAGCATCCAAACTTTCCTCAAGGCAAACAAGATAACACGCACTTTAGCGAACTTGGCGCCAGAAAGATTGCAGAAATAGTACTTTCAAGCATAAAAGAAATGCATTTAGACCTTGAAAACAGGATAGTAAAAAGGCCTTAACGATTAGGTAACTTGACCTATTTGGGCTAAACCATTACATTTGCCCACTTTAATAAATATTTAAGAATAATATGCAACAACCAACTTTAGTGATTTTAGCCGCAGGAATGGCCAGTAGATATGGTAGTATGAAACAAGTACAATCCTTTGGACCATCCGGCGAAACCATTATGGAGTATTCTATTTATGATGCTATTAATGCTGGTTTTGGCAAGGTAGTATTTATAATCAGAAAAGAGTTTGCTGATGCATTTAAAGCTCAGATTGAACCAAAGATTAAAGGCAAAATAGAAATAGAATATGTTTTTCAGGAACTTACTGCCTATATGGGTAATCATACGCTGCCTGAAGACAGAGTAAAACCATGGGGAACTGCACATGCAGTTTTATGTTGCAAAGAACTGGTAAAGGGACCTTTTGCTGTTATTAACGCAGATGATTTTTATGGCAGAGATGCTTTTAATAAAGCTTATCAGTTTCTTACTACACAATGTAATGATACTACCTACGGTATAGTAGGTTATAAATTAAGAAATACTTTAAGTGAGAATGGCAGTGTTAGTAGAGGTGTTTGTGAAG
>JBAXVH010000102.1:0-5303 GCA_037129215.1 Bacteroidota bacterium
CCCCAATATAGTTGCTGTTGGTATAGATTGGTGGGCTATTGGTGTGGATAGGGTTTATATGAAATTGATTATCAGTAGTTTCTGAGCCATTATCTGGTAAGTTATAGCATTAATACTTTTTGATGGAGTTAATAGATTTTATTTTGGAAGTAAAATTGTTGCTATTAACGTGAGTAACACTTATTATCGAGCAAGAACGTAAATGATAATATTGTTTTTCATAAATCTTATCTTCGCCCGAACAATATTGTATTAATTAAGGTATATACTAGTTAAGTAAATGATGATACAGTTTTAGACTTTAAAACGTTGGCTGTTACTTTTTACTTTTTACTTTTTACTTTTTATGTTGAATAATATGAGCTACGATTCTTTAGAAAAATGTTTGATAGATTTAGAACAAAATAGTCACTTGATAAGGATTAAGGAAGAAGTAGATCCCTACCTCGAGATGGCCGCAATTCATCTAAGGGTGCATGAAGCGCAAGGTCCGGCCTTATTATTTGAGAATGTAAAAGGTTCCCGCTTCAGGGCAGCTTCCAACATATATGGAACAACCGATAGAAGTAAGTTTATCTTCCGTAAAACATTTGCTCAGGTACAAAAACTTATTCAACTAAAGAATAACCCTGTAGAAGCTATTAAGCATCCATTTAGCAATATAGGAGTCGGCTTAGCTGCTTTGAAAGCTTTACCACTAAAGAATCCATCATTAAAGCCTGTTCTGTATCAGACTATTAATATCAGCGATCTTCCACTTATACAACACTGGAAAGATGATGGTGGTGCTTTTGTTACCCTTCCTCAGGTGTATTCCGAAGATATAGATCAGCCCGGTATTATGCATGCCAATATGGGTATGTATCGTATTCAGCTAAGTGGTAATGAATATGAATTGAATAAAGAAATAGGATTACATTATCAGTTACATAGAGGTATTGGGGTTCATCAGACCAAGGCTAATAAAGCCGGACAGCCATTGAAAGTCAGTTGCTTTGTTGGCGGGCCTCCTGCACATACTTTAGCGGCTGTAATGCCTTTACCCGAAGGAGTAGGGGAGGCAACCTTTGCAGGAGTGTTGGGTGGACGAAGATTCCGATATACTTATCAAGATGGTTTTGCGGTAAGTACCGATGCGGATTTTGTAATTACGGGTACTGTTTATCCTAATGAAACAAAACCAGAAGGTCCATTTGGCGATCATCTTGGATATTATAGTCTTAAGCATCCTTTTCCATTGATGAAAGTTCATAAAGTATTTGCGCGTAAAGATGCAATATGGCCATTTACAGTAGTAGGTAGACCGCCACAGGAAGATACCAGTTTTGGCAACCTTATACACGAAATTGCAGGTGATGCTTTACAGGTAGAAATACCGGGTTTAAAAGAAGTAAATGCGGTAGATGCAGCTGGGGTTCATCCTTTGTTGCTGGCTATTGGCAGTGAGCGTTATACACCTTATACTCCTACAAAAAGACCTGCAGAGTTGTTAACTATAGCTAATCATATTTTAGGTACAGGGCAACTTAGTCTGGCTAAATTCCTCTTCATTACTGCATCAGATAATGCATTATCTACCCATTATATTGAAGAGTATCTGCAGTATATTTTTGAAAGAATAGATTGGACAAGGGATGTTCATTTTTATACAAATACTACTATCGATACCCTCGATTATAGTGGTACTGGATTAAATGCTGGAAGTAAAGTGGTATTTGCAGCTTATGGCCCTGCAATAAGAAATTTATGTAAGGAGCTTCCTTCTGTATTCAATGAACTGAATGGACTGAAGAATGCTAAGCTGGTAATGCCGGGTGTTATTGCTATTGAAATTACTGTTGGTATTGATATACTGAAACAACAATTATCTGCCCGAAAGGAGTATTTGAAGGAGGTTGCACAGATTGTTATCTGTGATGATGGAGATTTTGTTGCAGCTACATTAAACAATTATCTCTGGGTGGCTTATACCCGTTGTAATCCAGCAAATGATATAGATGGAGTGGACGATTTTATAGAACATAAACACTGGGGTTGTAATGGTGTCTTAATTATGGATGCTCGAATAAAGCCACACCATGCACCACCATTAGAGAAAGTACCAGCTGTAGAACAAAGAGTTGACCGCCTATTTACTAAAGGAGGAAGTTTATACGGTAAGGGGTAAGCGTTATGTTATATGTTTTAAGTTGTTAGTATTAAGTAACTGACAATTCATTAATAAGTAACCTTTTATCTTCTGTTTTAGCCATTTAGCATTTTTACAACCACAAAAACATTTTAAAGTTTAATATTGTTATCAGATAGGGAATGGTAAAAAAAACAAGTAGAATCTGGCAGCAGGATATTTACTTAAAACTTACTACTTATTACTTAAAACATAAAAAGCAATCATGAGAACAATATTATTTGCCTCTTTAATAATGGCCATTGTATCCTGCAATGCACAACAGGACAAGTTACAAACAAAATTAATTAAACAAACAAAAAACGATACAGTTATGCATACCGATACTGCAATATTTGGAGAAGGATGTTTCTGGTGCACAGAAGCGTTCTTTCAGCGATTAAAAGGAGTAATAAGCGTTACCAGTGGATATGGTGGCGGACATGTAGATAACCCAACTTATGAGCAGGTTTGCGATAAAACAACCGGCCATGTGGAGCTGGCTAAAATAATCTATAATCCTGCCGAGATTACCTACGATGAACTGCTGGAAGTATTCTGGAAAACACATAATCCTACTACTGTAGATCAGCAGGGAGAAGATAAAGGACCTCAGTATAGAAGTGTAGTATTTTATCTGAACGAAGAACAAAAACAAAAAGCAGAACATTATAAGGATGCTTTAAACAAAAGTGGTGCATGGGACAAGCCTGTTGTAACTGCTATTGAGCCATTTAAGAACTTCTATCCTTCAGAAAATTATCACCACGATTATTATAATAATAATCCTAATCAGGGTTATTGCAGATATGTAATACAACCTAAAGTTGAAAAGTTTGAAAAGGTGTTCAAGGATAAACTTAAACATTAGAAACTAAAAGAGGCGGTTCATATTGAACCGCCTCTTTTAGTTTCTAATTACAACAACTTATTCAAAACAGGAATCTGCTGCAATTCTTTCTTTTCTATTTTACCTACAAACCAAAGGAATCCAGATAGAAATATAGTTGCACTTCCAATATTTATTAAGTGATTGTCGCTCAATGCAGTAATGCCTTTATGGATAAAATAGAGTAACACAGATATTACCATATAAGCCAAAAGTTTCTTCCAGGCATAAGGAATACGGTAGTGCTTTTGTCCCCATACATAACTCACCACCATCATACTGCCATAACAGGCAAACGTAGCCCAGGCACATGCCATATAACTGTAATAAGGGATAAAGAAAAAATTGATTATCATGGTAAGTCCAGCACCTATAAGGGTTATCCAGGCGCCTGCCATTGTTTTATTGGCCAGTTTATACCATACACTAAGATTGTAATATATACCCAGAAACATATTGGCCAGTAAAAGGATTGGGACTACTCTAAGTCCTACATACATTCTTGGATTACGGATAAAATATTTCCATATATCCAAGTACATCGATACGGCAAGGAACATAATGCAAAGGGTAATTACAAAAAACTTCATTACTCTGGCATAGGTTCTTGGAGCATTACTTTCGGTAGATTGTTTAAAAAAGAAAGGTTCGGCTCCCATTCTAAAAGCCTGTACTGACAAGGATATAAGGATTGATAATTTGTAACAGGCAGCATAAATACCTACCTCTGCTTTTGCTTCCATTACTGAGTGAACCGGTGCCCACCAGCCAAGCATAATTCTATCAAAGGTTTCATTAATCATACCCGCAAAACCAGAAACTATCAGAGGCATTCCGTACAGCATCATATTCTTCCATAATACTGTATTGAACTGCCATTTAAAGCCAATAAATTCTTTGGATAATAACAGAAGCGTAATTACAGATTGTATCAGATTAGCCAATAACACATAAC
Organism: Bacteroidota bacterium; assembly: GCA_037129215.1. Lineage (GTDB taxonomy): Bacteria > Bacteroidota > Bacteroidia > Chitinophagales > Chitinophagaceae > CANFLJ01. Next base: position 4,012 of record JBAXVH010000102.1, read on the forward strand.
CTACAGCCCAGTCTTTTACAAAGAATGTAGTACACCAGTGATTGGGATTTTGTGCAATCCATTTGGGACAAATACTCAGAAAGAAATACAGACTGATAATATTAATGATAATGCCAAATAGTTTTGTGAAAGCAAATTTCCTTGGTCTTCCATCTTGCCTTAGTCTTGCATAAGGGATAGTGGTAAGTGTATCCAACCCAATGATAGCAGCACTCATTAAAAGGTATTCCGAATGGTTCTCTATTTGTAATAAAGTTGACAGTGGCTTATAGAAAAGTAATAATACAATGGAAAGTAGGAGAGTACTGCTAAGAATGGATATGCTGGTAGTATTAAACACCTCTTCTTTATTTTCTTTGGTAGAAAACCTAAAGTAAGCAGTTTCCATTCCATAGGTAAATACCACATTCATAAAGGGAATAAAAGCATATACCATGCTCATTTCCCCATATTGCGATTCCGAGAATTTAAAAGTCAGGTAGGGCGTTAGCAGGTAATTAATAAACCTTGCTATAATGGAGCTTACGCCATACCACATTGTTTGCGATGCTAATTTTTTGATACTCACTTGCCGAAATTCTCGTTTTAAAAAGTCTGCTAATATAAAACACTTAGCCTTAAGAAGTATTTAAGTGGATTAATACAGCAAGCTGAATGGAGTATTAACCTGTATTTACATGTAAATCATTTTATAATCAACCTTTAAACCTGATTTACTTTCAAAAAATTTTGTAGAATTTAATTAAAAATCCATGCTGAACCAAACATTTGTAACCATTAACTAAACTCCCTCAGGGGCTAAAAGAATACTTTTTAAGTTTGAAATAGTACTAAAATTCAATCTGAATATCTATTTTAAATCTACTTTTTAAGAAAGATTTCCTGATACATGATTGTTTTAAATAATAATAATTTTAATATTGTAAAGGATAAATCTAACTATCAAATTGAAATAACTTTTTTGCAGGTGTATTATTCATGTGAAAGTGACGGATTTTTGTTCGGAAACTTGGGAACGATTGCGTAAAAAAAGTATTTAAAGCCTTGTTCTGTATGGCTTTTAGCTACCACCTTTGAATCAATTTTTTAGTCAGTGTTATCACTGAATTTTAACTATAAATGCTATTATGAAAAGAAAAATCTTGCTAACTGCTATTATTTCCTTGTTATCTACTTCTATTTTATTTGCACAATTAAAACAGGTTAAAGGTAAAGTTACCGACGAAGCTGGTGCCGGTCTTGATAATGCTTCTGTATTATTGAAAGAAAAAGGAACAGGTGTGAAGTGTGAT
>JBAXVH010000103.1:0-5287 GCA_037129215.1 Bacteroidota bacterium
TTATCCCCTCATATTTAACAAATTGAAGAAAATGACCTGCAATGTGGGTTAAAGAATAATCGCAATTTCTTAAGACATAATCATTATCTCTTCAGAAACAGTAGTAAGTCTTAAGACATAATGATTATCTCTATACACATAAACTTTATGTCTTAAGGAATAAAGCTGGAGTCTTAAGAGATAATGAAAAATACCATAAGAATAACCATTATGTCTTAAGACATAGCCATTATTCTTGTAGGAATTGAATTTATGTCTTAAGAAACAAGGTTTATATCTTAAGAAACAAGCTTTATAAATATAAAAATCGTTTTCAAGGCCTATAAAATATAAAAAGGTCTAACTAATAGTCAAATTTTATTAAAAATTAAATGTAAAAATTATGTCAACACTTCAAGCGAAAGCTTCTTTAGATTTTTTAAATTGGCCAATTGTCGAAAAAATTAAGAAAGGGCAGGTTGTTATAGACGGGTTAACCGCACAGGCGGGAAAGATTACCGATTTAAAAGTACCTATTCTTACTTTAAAAGATCGTCAGGCCAGTTTAGTTTTCACCAGTACGGCTGCAGCAAGTGGTTCTCATACTGCTGTTGCAGATCAGGCAGCATCGGAAAAGCTTTGGGATGCAGATTTCAAAGAAGATGCTAATTATATAACTTTAGTTGCTAAAGGTAATAAGGCATTAATTTTAGCAACAGGTTACGATTGTACAGTTACCGAAACAGTAGCTACTGTATTGCCTGCTACCATAGTTGGATTTACCTCTACAATAGGCAGCAAAACCGGCACTGTAGCCCTAAATGCAGATCCGCAGCCACATGTGGCTACATATCTGTTTGCTTTAACACCACCAGAAGCTACCGTAAAGCAAATGGGTAACACGCTGGTAATTACTGTAGGAGGAAAAACAATTTACATTACCGCAAATACGCATCATAATGCTACTGCAGAAGGACTTGCATCCGAAGTGGCAGTTAGTGCTTATGGTTTAGCCCTTAACTTAAGAGGTTCTGGTCCGTTTATTAAATCAATAAAAGATGTAAAACCGGATTAGAAAAATTAGCTAATTTGCTGATGTGCTAATATGCTAATGAATACTAAAAACTAAAGACTAAGGGTTTAAAAACTAAAGGGGTAGCAATGATTTATTCATTACTACCCCTTTAGAGTATCTTACACTACTGATTGTTTATTTTTCTATCATCAGTTTTTCACTGTAGTTGTATCCATCCTGTGTATCTATATGCAGTATATAAACTCCATTGTTTAAATTACTGGTAGATAAGGTAAACTGTCCGTTTTCCAGTTTCTGATTAGTTTGTATCAATCTTCCTTGCGCATCGTACACAGAAACTTTAGCAGTAGTAGCTGCAGAAGCTATGTATACTTTAGACTGATATTTAGATGGATTAGGCACAATTAATACATGGTTGCCTTCTTTGGTAAAGTTAAGTTTTCTAATTTCTGAATAAGTAACCTTACCATCCTTATCGATACCTTTAATACGGTAATAGTTAACGCCCATTAAAGGATTCTCGTCGTGGAAAATGTATTCTTTATTATTAATACCTAAAGCAGGAGTTGTACCTATTGCATTCCAATCTTTACTATCCGCACTTCTTTCTATAGCATACAAGCTGGTATTGGTTTCAACAGCCGCAACCCAACGAAGTAATGCTTGTTTATTAAGCTGTTGAGCATTGAAACTGGAGTAAACAACTGGTACTGTACTTGGGGTAATAAATATTGGAATAGAAGCAGAATCGATTGCTTTATTGGAAGAATCGTATGCTACCAGTTTTAAGAAACCACCACAGCCACTTACTACAGAAATATCATCTACCACCCATCCAATGTTTGCAGCACCGGTAGAATTACCTAAATCGGTACTTACTCTGAAACGTAAAATAGTACTCAAACCATTTAAAGAAGACAAATTGGCTAAAGAATGTATAAATGTATTGCTGGAAGACCCGGTAAATGCCGCTCTTTTTGGAATAGAAGAAACGGAAAGTGAATCGATAATTCCATTGTAAGGATTCTTGAATATTAATGGCTTAGCATCCACCCAGGTATTTCCATTATCATTAGAATATTCTACCAAAGAACCATCGTAGCTATTTTCAAATTCATATAAATGTTGGAAAGAAAGAATAGTAAATGGTTTTGGTGTAAATGCTGCTGAATTAATAGAGAAGTCTGCTACTAAAGTATCATCGTTACCCCACCATGCAGTAGAAGGACTATAATATTTAGCATTGGTATTTGCCCAGTTGGAAGCCCCTGCAATTACTGTATTGGTAAAACCACCAATTGTTTTATTATCTCTGTTATCATTTATTACGCTATCAATATTACAACCCGCACCGGTAGCGGTTACGGTTAATATTTCGTTGTTGTCGGTAGCATTAGTCGTTAAATAATCGATAGAACTATCTGTTACCACATTTCCACTGGCAGTACCATTACCAGTTGTATAAGTAATACCATTAGGCAAGGTAGCTTTTATAGTATAATTTTTTGTAGGTGCCTTACAGCTACAATTAGTAGTAAGCGGAATAGTAACTGTTTGATTCTGAGAAATTACAATTGGATCGTACTTGTTTGAAAACACCACTTTTGATGGTAAATCTGTAGCTGTTACCTGATCGGAAACGCTACCTGAACTTCCTTGTTTTGCGCTGTAGCCCATACCTCTTACGGCAAAAGCAGACCATATTGCACATTTGTGTTTATTATTGTACAAGATAGAATCGGCAGCAAGTATTGCATTTCTTGCATCGAGGAAACCAGGTAAACAAGGTTGCAATTTCATTCCCTGCAAAACCAGTTTTAAGGCAATAGTGTTTCCACCGCCACCATTAGCATCGTACAGATTTGGATTAATGGTTCCTTCCTGTTTGATAATATTCCAGGTCATATCCCATAAGGCAGAACACCATACTTCACCTATGTAGTGAACCTCTCCTAAAGTACCACCACCAGTAGTAGCTATATCTTTATAGGTATGTTTATCAATGGTCATGCTGGTAGAATAAGGATAAGTTCTGATTCCTTTGTTGGAAGTAGGTTGTCCTATTACATAATCGCCCATTGGTCTTTTTAAAGTACCATCAGTCAGTTTTGCAGTAGCCCAGTTGGTAGTTACCATTAGTGCTACATAATCGCTCCATCCTTCGCCACCTTGTTCTGCATTACCCAGACAACCTGCTTGTGAAGGTCCGCCGGTAAGTCTGTTGGAGATACCGTGGGTATATTCATGTGCCATAACAGCATCATCAAAGTCGCCATCTAATTTAGGAGTATGTGTCCATAAATACATTTGCATTCTTCCACTACCTCCATCTGCCGGCGTAGAAAAGTTTGCATTATCGGTACCTGATCCATCCTGTGCTTCAGCTTTTACGTAATCATTACCAATACCACCTCTTCCCATATTATCTTTCTGGAAATTACCGCCTACTTCATCAAAACCATATTGATAGGTAATATCGTGCATGATATTGTTCCAATAAAACAGATTGGTAGTAGCCGCTCTTCTGTTGGTAGGAGTAGTAGGTGCTTGTGTAAAGTCTGGTATCTTGCCAAAAGTTAAGGTAGGAATAGCGGTAGTTGAAGTATCAAAACGTCCTGGAGAGTTCTTGTTTAAACTATCATCATAAGCCCAAACATTGTTTCCTTTAGTAACATTATAGTTAGTAGTACCATCGTAATTCCAGCCATAAGTACCTGCATTATTACCTGCACCAGCTTTTAACCATGGATCAGTTTCGGTTGCAAGAGAACCATAAAGCGGACTTTCTATTGGATAAGGTAATACATAATAAGAAGCAGAAGTAATGGTAAGTGGAGGACAAGCTGCTACTTTATTAATTGAATTTCTTCCAAAGTTCAAATGATTGAATTTCAATCTGTTAGAAAGATTAGTATTAAAATCAGTTTTAGAAGAAGTATTACTTTCATGATGACCATAATTACAACTTACTGTCCAGTTATTCTTCTCTAAGAAGCTGCCATTATTAGCATTTACTCTTACGTTCCACCAGTCTGGACTATTCTTATCATCAATATTAATATTCCAGCTCAGGTTTACAGTATTAAAATCATCGGTAGATACCCATAAAAGTTCTGCAACGATATTTTCTTTAGCAATACCACCATCTGTAAAAGTAATTTTATGACTGTTAGCCAACTGATCGATTATTATAGAAAGATTGGCAGGAGAATTTAAGCCTAAAATGCTTGCTGCCTGATAAACTGCATCTGAAGCCGATAAAGCAGGAGTTGCAGCAGTAGTATTCTTTTCTATTTGTTTTACGAACTTACCTGCACTATAAGCAACTTTATTATCTACAATAGCAATTACTACAATTGCATTGTATACTTTAATTCCTTTATAGGTTTGTTGAAGATAGATATAATCAATATTGGAGCTTTTATCGTGATAAGCATCACTAACAATATACTGCTGCTTCAACTCCGGAACAAAAAGATTTGCTTTAGTACTGAGCAACATCTCTTTCACCTTAGTAGCAGTTAATGTTTGCGCCTGAACGTTAGCCATAAAACTACAGAATAATAACATAGCAGCCATAAGCAAGCAACTCTTTTGTGCTTTAAAAGTCTTAGGCTTTACATTGTTACCCTTAAAAGAAGAATACATAAATTTCATATTCATAAAACTGTTCAATAAAGTTAATTTAATCACACTATTGTTAAAAACGGACGAAAGATAAAGGGTTTACTATTTGGTAATATCAATTTAAGTTTCATTTAAGTTTGATTTAAGAGAATTTTGTCAAATTACCCTCCTTTTACAAATACTTTAAATGATCTTTATGTTGATAAAACACATTTTGATTTGTAATAGATACTTAAAAATACAAAAGCGCTTGCTACACTAAAATCTCATTAGAAGTTGTTTGAGTTATGTTACTTTGAGAATATGCTATTTTCCCCATTAATAATAGTACTATTAAATTTAATTATTTACCCATAATAATACAATATATTATTAATCAACTCGTTTAAATATTACAATTGAAGAAACAACAATCTTTAAATGGGCAAACGGAACTTAGTAAGCAACTATAGTCCCCACTTTATTTAGAATTCAATACAATATCACTAACTGGGATTCCTGGTTAAACCAGTAAATAATTAAATTTATTATAATGAAAAAGATAGTGATTATTGCCGCTGTTTATGCAGCATTCTTCTGGCTATGCAAGTGTAACCTTCCTAATCGTCATGAGGAACATTTTAATCGTCATCCGGAGTCTATACA
>JBAXVH010000104.1:0-5267 GCA_037129215.1 Bacteroidota bacterium
AGAGTATTTGACTACGGATCAAAAGGTTTCAGGTTTGAATCCTGACGGGGTCACTAAGTTTTAGTTAAGACCTGAAAGTTAATCCCTTTCAGGTCTTTTACATTTGGGCTAAAATGTTACCAATGAACCAGTTACTTATTCAGTTTCAAAAACATTTTAATAGCCATTTTAAAAATGTAAACCTTTATAAGGATCAGTTTCTAATTGCTATCAGCGGAGGAAATGATAGTGTTGTACTCGCTCATTTGATGAAAGCTTGTGGAGCAAATATCCAACTGGCACATTGCAACTTCCAGCTAAGAGGTGATGAAAGTACCCGCGATGAGGATTTTGTAAGCCATTTTGCCAGAACTATTGATACTCCTTTGCATATTTCCAGATATAATACCGCTGAATATGCTGCTGAAAACAAACTATCTATACAGGAAGCTGCCCGAAAATTACGATACAATTGGTTTAACAGCCTTAGAAACGAACTATCCATTAAATGGCTTGTTACTGCTCATCATGCTGATGATAATATAGAAACAGTGATGATGCATTTCTTTCGTGGCACAGGTATTAAAGGACTAACAGGAATTCCTGCTTTTCAAAAAGAGCAGAATATTATCCGTCCACTTTTACCTTTTCACAAAGAAGAACTAAAAGTTTATGCTGCAGAAAAAAAGCTTAGCTATGTAGAAGATTCCTCCAATAAAAAGGAGGATTACACGAGAAATCTTTTCCGGTTAAACATACTTCCTCAGATAAAACTGATTTATCCGCAGGCAGAAGAAAATATTTTACAGAATATACAGCGCTTTAAAGATGCAGAATTCCTATATGAATCTGCTATTGAAAAACACAAAAAGAAACTATTGTTTTTTAAGGGCAATGAAGTACATATTCCTGTATTGTTACTACAGAAAACACTGCCTTTAAATGCTATAGTCTGGGAGATTATTAAAGAATATGGTTTTAATGCAGCCCAGACTACAGAAGTAATTAAACTCCTCGATGCTCATACAGGTAGTTATATTCAATCAAACACGCACAGGATTATATTGAATAGAAACTGGCTCTTAATAGTTCCCAGCAACACTGCTGAAGCTATCCATATTCAGATAGAACAACAAGATAAAGTTGTTTTATTACCCCAGGGAGAATTACAATTAGAACAAATCTCGGTTCAAGCTGATTTCTCTATTCCTACTCATCCTAACGAAGTGTGTATAGATGCTTCAGAAGTAATATTTCCGCTATTGTGCAGACCTTGGAAACAAGGAGATTACTTCTATCCTTTGGGAATGACTAAGAAAAAGAAGCTTAGCCGGTTCTTTATCGACCAGAAATTATCACTACCCGAAAAAGAAAGTGTAATGGTGCTGGAAACTAATGGAAAAATCATTTGGGTACTAGGCCAAAGAATTGATAACCGCTTTAGAATTAAACAAAATACAAAGAAAGTTATCAGGCTGCGCTATAATAAAAAATAATAATTCAAATCAAACCCTCCATATCCCCCTTAAATTAGGGATTTGTACGTAAAATCACAGAATGTAATCCTTTATTTGTGATATTTGTTTTCTGTTAGAACATAATATTTTTTCTTGACTGAGAAAAATAGTTAAATATAAAGAAGTAAATACTTACATAAAAGTCGAATTTATGTAATAAAAATATCTTGTAATATGAATAAACTTTTATCACTTTTATTACTTGCAATTGTGTTACCGTTAATACAATTGCATGCTAATGACCATATAATGGAGGAAGGCACCAGAACAATATCTCAGGTGAATTTCTTTTCTACCACACAGATTGTGTGTCCGCTGAATGCTACTTCATTTCCTGCCACCATTGATGTACCAATCAAAGTAACCGGATTCAACAATATCATTAGTACCCAGGGATCAATCAGCTGGGATACATCAGTTATTAAATTTGGTTATATTTCCAGCTACGGCACTGCTCCTTCTTTTGCAAATACTGTATTCTCGCCTAATCCTGCAGGGTATCTCACTTTTAACTGGAGTACCTTAAATCATTCAGGAATTAGTGTTGCCGATTCAGCCTTTTTCTGTACAATCCGTTTTACTATCAATGGCACCTTTGGAAATAGCTCTAAAATAACCTTATCAAATAATCCACTTCCATTTAAAACTATAGACTCTAACAATAATATTATACCTACATATTACAGCAATGGCACTGTTATATTAACCAATGGTTCTTCGGTAAATATCAGCTCTCCTACTTCATTTTGTCAGGGCGATTCTGCTTTGTTAAGCAGTAGTCTGGGAACAAGTTATCAATGGTATTATAATAGTAGCCCAATATCCGGCGCTACTTACCAAACCTATCTTGCATATAATACCGGAGTATATTCTGTGTTAACTACCTTGTCAAATGGTTGTAATACTTATTCCAGTAATATAAATATTACTGCAAATCCAGCACCTCAAACACCTGTAATTACTTCTAATACGCCTACTACTACCTGTGCTGGTGGTAATATAATATTAACCAGTAGTACTGGAAACCTTTATCAATGGTATCTGAACGGGACGCCTATTGCAGGAGGGAATAGCCAGTCATTTACAGCTTCTGCTTCCGGTCGATATACTGTTATTACTACAAATACTTCAGGTTGTAGTTCTTCGGTTTCAGCAGCTGTACAGGTTAGTTTTAATACTTTACCTCCTACTCCAGTTATAACTTCAAAAGGTTCTGTCACCTTCTGTAGCAATACTTACGACACTTTAATCTGTAGCTCTGGGAGTGGTTATCAATGGTATTTAAATGGTTCACCAATCAGTGGTGCAAATAATCAGATGCTTGTAGTAAACTCAACCGGAAATTATACTGTAACAACCTCCAACAACAGTTGTGTTTCTATTGCTTCATCTGTTATTGCTATTAATGTTACTAATGTTTTACAACCTGTAATTAATATAACTGGCACAACAAATCTTTGTCCAGGAAATACAGTAGTATTATCTTCCAATAATACGTATAATTACTATCAATGGTACCTGAATGGCAGCCCAATTGTAGGAGCCAATTATCAAACATTCACAGCATCAATGTCAGGAAATTATACCCTACAGGCAGGCTTTGCAGGAGGATGTATGTTATTATCTGCACCTGTAACTGTAACCAGTATTAGTGTGGTTACACCTTCCTTAACGGCTTCCGGTTCTACCACCCTTTGTACCGGTAGTTCTGTAATCTTAAACTGTAGTAATAATGGCTACAATACCTATCAGTGGTATATTAATGGTAGCGCCATATCTAATGCTACAAATTCATCTTTTACGGCAAATTCAACTGGGTTATATACTGTACAGGTTTCCACTACTACTGGCTGCAAGAGCACTACTACTGCAGGAATTAATGTAGTAGTTAACCCGGTACCTTCTCCACCTACAGTAACATCTATAGGATCTGTTAACCTCTGTGCAGGGTCAAGTCTTACGCTTATATCTTCTTCTTCCAGTAATTATCAGTGGAATAATAATGGTATTCCTATAAACAATGCTGTTGCTCAATCTAATGTGGTTACAACAGCTGGTAGTTACACTGTTTCTGCTATTAACAGTTTTGGCTGTTCAGCAAATTCTCAACCTGTTGTAGTTACTGTAATTCCTAAAACAACTCCAGTTATCACAGCAGGTGGAAACATCTCTTTTTGTCAGGGTGGATCAGTTCAGTTAAATGCATCAAGTGGGTATACCACCTATCAATGGTATTTGAATAATATATTAATTACCAATGCAATAAGTGCCGGATACTTAACTACAGTTGCAGGAAATTATACGGTTGTTGGTACTACATCAGATGGATGTACTTCTAATGCATCTGCAATTACTACAGTTACTGTATATAGTAAACCTTCTACACCTGTTTTAAGTACTAATAATAGTACAACTATTTGTGCTGGCAGCAGCATTACTTTAAATTCTTCAGTTGAGTATACCTATACCTGGTATTTAAATGCTGCATTACTAAATACAACTACCAACCCAAGCATTAATATTACATCTGCTGGTAATTACACTGTATTAACTACCAATGCAAATGGTTGCAATTCAGCTAACTCCAATAGTATAAACGTAATTGTAACCAATCCTGTAGTGCCTACCATTACTACTACTGGAAACACAACTATATGCAATGGCGATAGTATTTTAATTAAGACAGCCGCTATTGGCAATGCTTACCAATGGTATTTCAATGGCATAGCACTGAACAATACAAATAGTCAGAGTATTTATGCAAATTCAAATGGAAATTATTCAGTATCGGTTACTTATCCAAGTGGTTGTACTGCTACTTCAAGTCCATTCGGTATAACAGTTTATAATAGTCCAACCCCTGTTATAACTGGCAATAATATACTTTGCCCAGGCACAACCATTACTTTATCTGCTACCGCTGGCTTCAATGCCTATCAATGGTATAAAGGAGGCATACCTGTTACAGGTGCTACTTTATCTTCTTACACTACCAGTGTTACCGGCAACTTTACAGTAATTGGAACCAATACTTCCGGTTGCAATTCCGCACAGTCACAACCTATTCAAATCACTGCAGGCAGTACTCCTTCTACTCCCGTTATTACGAATTCTGGCAATACTACTTTCTGTCCAGGCGGTTCCGTTATTCTTACCAGTAACAATAACAATTACAACAATTATCAATGGTACCTGAATGGTAATGTATTTAATAATTCAAGTCAGTCAATAACGGCTAATACTGCTGGGACCTATACTGTAACAGCAACTAATAATGCTGGTTGTGTATCTGCAAAATCAAACACAGTTTCAGTTAGTATTTATCCTGTTCCAGTTACGCCTGTAATTTACAACAGCACCAATAGCGATAGTCTTTGTTTAGGAAATTCTTTAATATTATCTACCTCCTTACAAAGCAGCTATCAGTGGTATTTAAATGGTAATCCAATAAACAATGAAACCGGACAATACTATACCGTTAGTGCCGGAGGAAATTATAGTGTTACCATCACTAACTGGGTTGGTTGTGTAGCTAATTCTTTACCGGCTACTATAGTAATTATTCCTAAGTCAACGCCATTAATCAGTGCGCTTGGAAATACTGCATTTTGTAAAGGTGCTAATGTTCAGCTTTCAACTGCTGGTTATTCATCTTATCAATGGTATAATAATAATGTTGCTATTAAAAATGCAACTACGGCTTCTATCACACCCGATTCGGCAGGTAACTATAGTGTTGTAGGCACGTCCAGTCTGGGTTGTATATCTTAC
>JBAXVH010000105.1:0-5265 GCA_037129215.1 Bacteroidota bacterium
GCGGAACGCCCAAAATAAAGTAAAAAGTAAAAAACAAAAAGTAAAAAGAATACAACTTAAAATACAAACAAATCCGCTATCACCAACACAGCGAAGACTACACTTGCTATGCCATTGGCGGTCATGAAAGCTATGTTTACCTTGCTTAAATCGTTGGGCTTTACCAGGGAATGCTGATAGATGAGCATGGCTACAAATACGGCGATGCCTATCCAGTAAATCCAATGGAATTGTCCGTAATAACCGGCAGCAATTACACAGGCAGCACTGATAATATGCAGTAGCTCGGACACTCTTAATGCCCTTACTTTTCCCAGGCGGGAAGGGATGGAATATAAATCGTTGCTCTTATCGAACTCTTCGTCCTGCAGGGCATAAATAATATCGAAACCACTTACCCAGAATATTACGGATAAGGAGAAGAGCACGGGCACCCATGCAAACACGCCCGTTACAGCAAGGTATGCGCCTATAGGGGCAAGCGAGAGGCCGAGACCTAACACTAAGTGACAAAGTGCGGTGAAACGCTTGGTGAAGCTGTAGAACAGGATAACAAACAAGGCCACGGGGGAGAGGTAAAAGCAAATAGAATTGATAAACCAGGTGGCGATGGTAAACAATACGCAATTTAATATTACGAAGCGTAGTGCACTATTGGCCGAAATGATTCCCTTAGGTATTTCGCGAATGGCAGTACGTGGATTCTGTGCATCGAAACTACGATCGAGATAACGGTTAAAAGCCATAGCTGCACTACGAGCAGTAACCATGCAAACCAATACTAAAAAGAACCTGAATCCATAACGGAAATACCATGGTGCTGAATTGGTGATGGATTCGCTTTTTATTACTCCCAGACAAAAGCCTATCATAGCAAAGGGCATGGCAAAAATGGTATGCGAGAATTTGACTAAGGAGAGATAATTTTTTATTTTGTTCATATAAAATTCTTGTTGCTGGTTACTGGTTACCAGTAACTGGTAACCAGCAACGGCCTAAAATTATAATAACTGTTTGCGGGTTAGTTCCCAGAGCACAATACCTGCAGCTACCGATATATTCAGGGAGTGCTTGGCACCAAACTGTGGTATTTCGATACAGCCATTGCAGGCTGCAATTACGCTATTGTCTACCCCTTCTACTTCGTTGCCGAATACTACTGCAATATTATCTTCTACAGTAAAAGTTTCAAGGGAAATACTTCCTTCGGCCTGCTCGACAGCGAACACCTTATACCCTTTTTCTTTCAGCAGATTTACTGCTTCCATAGTAGTAGATAAGTAATGCCACTCCACCGTCTCGGTAGCACCAAGTGCCGTTTTTTGTATATCGCGATGAGGAGGTTTTGGCGTATAACCGCAGAGATAAATAGCCTGTATTAAAAATGCATCGGAAGTACGGAATACACTGCCCACATTGTGCATGCTACGAACATTATCGAGTATAACGACGATCTTCTTTTTGTCAGCCTGCTTAAACTCTTCGACAGACATTCTCCCAAGTTCATCCATGCTTAATTTTCGAACCATATTAATACATCGTGAGGCGTGAGGAATACAAGGAGTCAGGAGGGAGGAGCGAGGAGATAGGAGAATACATTTGTATTATGTTATATTTATCTACCTCAGCTATTATTTCCACTTAATTATTTAACGAAAACGCAGTTGAAGCTTCCTCCGTTTACATCTATTTTGTTGCCTAAAGAATTCTTAACGGTAACATGATAGGTACCTATTAAAGTATCGGCACTATAGGTAGTAAAGTTTACCAGACCAGTAATAACTGAAGAATCGGAAGTAGTAGAATATAAATCAGACGAAGCCGTACCTATCTGATACAATGCGCTTGCCTGTTTAGACCCCATACCATAAGTATTGTTCTTTAAAGGCCCTTTGAAAGTAAGGGTAAATACTTTGTAAGGACTTTTATTCAGAATAGCATTCAGATGATAAATTGGTGCAGGTACAGAATCGGTAGACCAAACTCTTTCCAGATAAATATTTTCGTCAGAAACTTTAAAGGCTGTCCCGGTATTGCTTGGCAAGCCAGTAATTGTTCCTTTATTAACAGGAACCACCACGGTATTATCCTTTTTGCAGGAAAGCATCATTAATGAACTAATAAAAGCTATTGTAACAAATGAAAATATTCTTGACATGTTTTAATCTCTGTTTGAGACAAAAATATTCAGATTTATAATACGAAGAGCATTTTAACGGTAATTAACGAAAAAGGGGGGAATACAGGGAGGAAGGAGACAGGAGGTAGTAGTCAGGAGAATACAAGGCTGGGAGGCAATAGGAATACAGCTGAACGCTAAACGCATAACGCTTAATGCTAAATACAAATACAGAATAGACCTCTTCGGAAATTCATTTTTTCAAATTTAAGTCTAAAGAACGGTTGTAAATAGCTGCAATCATATTAACTCGTATTCCAAATCGTTTCCTTCTGTTTCTATATTTTTCTGCTACAATCCTAAATATTTTTAACTCTCGAATGACATTCTCTATTAAAACTCTTTGAGATGATATATTCCTATTTCCTTTTTTATCCTCTTCACTTAATGGTTGTTTTTTTGCTTTTTTCTTTGGTATATCAGTGTTTGAATGAAGTTTTTGCAATCCTTGATAACCAGTGTCAACTTGTATCTTTTTTGTTAAATGAATACCTGTTTTACTTTCTTTATATAACCTAAAGTCATGCTTCTTCCCTTTATCAAAGGCAGTACATATTATTTTTTTGCTTTCCCGATCGGCTACTATTTGTGTTTTCTGAGTGTGCCGTTTCTTTTTTCCAGAGTAGTAGTTACGCTGTTTTTTTTAGGTCTTTCTATTGGGCTCTCGCTTACATCAATTAGCACTACTTCTATTTCATTTTCTGATCTTGTTAATGCCTTCTTTCCTGGTAAATGATAGCGACTATCCTGAATGATTATATTTTCTATTTCTTTAATCGTTTCGCATACTCTACTCTCACTTAATCCATAAGTAATACCAATATGGTATTGTGTGCGATACTCCCTTAAATACATTAATACCATTAATAATTGATTCTCTATACTAAGGCTTGATTTTCTGCCTTTTGTTGAATCTTTTCTGTGTAATCGTTTGTAGTCTGCAATAATTACAACTAGTTCTTCAAATATTATTCGATGGACTCCTGTTGCTCTTTTGAAACTTGCAGCTGAATATTTTTGTAATACTTCCCAAAACATATACTCTGTTTGAGTATAATAACGATAACTTATACCCTCTTAATATATCAAACCAATTTCCGAAGAGGTCTAATAAAACAGCTTTTGAATGTGTTTCTGCTTATTGCATTCTGCGTTGAGCGTTATGCATTATGCGTTAAGCATTTTGCGTTCCTCTTTCAGCCTACAAAAAAGGGATCGATAATTGCTTATCAATCCCTTTGGATATATAGTGAGTAGTAAGTAACTATACTGCTTTCTAATCTGGCTTTTTACCGTCGAGGAAAGTATTGATAGAAGAGATATTGGTATTATCGTTCTCATCTTTTCCTACCGTATACTTGCTATAGAAATTTTCTACAGAAGTAAGGGTATTACCAAACAATTCCATATTTCTTCTGATATAAGCCGGAACAGTTTCGAACTCGTTATTAGGATCTGCAGCATTCATATTGAACGACAATGAACGTAACTTTTGTAAACGCTCAGCAGCTCTTTTTCTTTGTTCTTCGGTTTCATCCATTATCTCGTTGGCAATATTTACAGGCGCCTGATATACTGGCTCTTCTACCGCTCTTTCTGATACCTGATATAGTTCCTGCTCTTCTACTTTAAAAGGCGCTGGCACAACTTTTGGTGCGTGCTCAATCTCGTCTTCGTGTTTGATAGCAGCAACTGTATTGAACAGATTTATTTCCTGAATTTTCACTTCTGCATTTCTTTCCTGCATAGTGATATTCATTATATTTTCTTCTTCCTCAGTTCTTGTTTCTTCCTGTTTTGCTACTGCCTGAAAACTGCTCGCAATAGTATCATCCGCATAAATATTATTTGGACGGGATAAGAAAGCTTTTTCCAGTCTGTCAATCACCTGTGGTTGTTCTACTTCTTTTACTTCCTCTACTTCCTGTATTTCTACTACATGTGTATCTACAACATACTCTTCTTCGGTTTGTAATTCAAAAACCAATGGTTGATCGTAGTTGTACATTTCAGGCGTTACAGCAGGCGCTTCAACCGGAGTTGCTGGAGCTTCTTCGATTATCTGAGGCATAAGGTAACTTTCCATTACCTCGTTGTTGTAATTAATTTCCGGAGTAACCGCAGGCGCTTTTACTTCTTCTACTATTTCTTGTGCAACAGGGAAAAGAGAAGCCTGAGCCATTTTTTGCTCTTCACCTTCTACTCCTAAAGTCATTACAATCTTTTCTGGAGCGGGTTCTGCTTTCTTTTGAACCACTGGTTCTGCAAAAGGATCTTTAGCATCGAAACCGGTAGCAATTAAAGTGATAGAGATTTTGCTACCAAGGGTATCATCATAACCTTGTCCAACTATCAGATCGGTACCTTCACCAGCCTGCATTCTGAGGTAGTTGGTAATCATATCAATTTCATCCATTGTGAACTCGTGTTCGCCTTCTGCAGTATTGATATTGATCAGTACCCACTTAGCGCCCTTGATATCGCTATCGTTCAATAATGGAGAGTTCAATGCTTCTTCGATAGCAATCTGTGCTCTGTTTTCGCCTTCTGCTTCTGCCTTACCTAAGATAGCCACACCACCATTTTTCATTACAGTACATACATCGGCAAAATCGACAATGATATGTCCACGGCTATTAATAATATCGGTGATACATTTAGCAGCTGTAGCTAGAACGTTATCCGCTTTAGCCCAAGCTTCTTTCATTTTAAGATTGCCGTATTGTTGTCTTAATTTTTCGTTGCTGATTACCAGTAAAGTATCTACATAAGGAGTTAACTGACGGATACCTTCCTGTGCCTGCAATAATCTTTTAGGCCCTTCGAAAGCGAATGGAGTAGTAACGATACCAACAGTAAGAATGCCCATTTCCTTACACACCTGTGCAACGATAGGAGCACCACCAGTACCAGTACCACCGCCCATACCAGCAGTAACGAAAGCCATCTTGGTATTTAATTCCAGAATGCTTTTTATTTCCTGTAATGATTCTTCAGTAGCTTTTTTTCCTACTTCAGGATTTGCACCAGCACCTAAGATAGCCACACCACCATTTTTCATTACAGTACATACATCGGCAAAATCG
>JBAXVH010000106.1:0-5237 GCA_037129215.1 Bacteroidota bacterium
GCAAACAAACTTTTTATTGCAGAAAATGAGTTCGGAAAAATGATAAGAAAAGAGTCTTTAAAAATAGCTTATATCACTAAAGAACTAAACCTGACTACAGCAGAAGCGGAAAAATTCTGGCCGGTTTATAATGCCTATCAGGCAGAGATAAAGAAAGTAAAAAAGGATTACTTACAGAATCAGGATCCTCTTGTAATGGAAGAACAGATTTTAAATATCAGAAAAAAGTACAAGGATAGTTTTAAGAAAGTACTTGGATCCGATGAGCGTGCAAACAAACTTTTTATTGCAGAAAATGAGTTCGGAAAAATGATAAGAAAAGAGTGGCAGAAAAGAGCAGAGCGTTTTAAGAAAGCGAAAGATAATAATGGTGCAGGAAGAGAAGGAAACCCACCTAATAATACAGCACCAGGAAATTAATTATCATTTTAAATAAAAAGCGGATGTCTCATACTTTTGAGACATCCGCTTTTATTTTGATGTATATTGTAGGTCTATCTGATTAATACAAATGTTCCCTTTCTATAAATTGTTTTACCTTGATTATCTGAACCTTGAGTTTGATAAACATAGGCGCCACTTGGTTGTTCTTTGCCATTATATATCCCATCCCATCCCTGACCAATAATGGCAGTTTTATATACTAATTGCCCCCATCTGTTATACACACTAAAGTAATCAAGCTTGCTTAAACCAATGGTAAAAGGCTTGATAATATCATTCAGCCCATCTCCGTTTGGTGTAAAAGCACTAGGTACCAGGATGTCTGGACCAGATTTAAATAAAGTTACTTTAATATCATCCTGTCCAAAACAACCATATTTATCAGATGCTGTTAATCTGTAGGTTACTGAATCAAGATAACCTGGAATATTTACAATTGGATTTACTTTGGTAGGAGAGTCTAACCCAACTGCTGGTTTCCACGAAAATGACAGGCTATCCCCGGAGGCAGATATTACCGGAGAAAGTTGAAATGGTTCGTTCAATAATACAATAGTATCTTTTCCTGCATAAACAGATATCTGTGGTCTTACTTTTACAACCACCGATTTGCTGACTGGTTTTAAACATCCACTGGTATAATAGGCCGTAAATGTATATGTAGTAGTAGTAGCCGGGCCCGCTACAGGAGTTAATGATGTTGGGTTTATTAAAGAAGAAGTGGGTGTCCAAGAGTATTTATTACCTGTATAACTGGCAAAGAGTTTTACTTTATCTCCAAAACAAACAGTATCACCTTTTCCAACACTATCAGTTGGATAGGGATAAGGATAAATCCACACAGAATCTTTACTTGGACATCTACCAAGATTTGCTGAAACAGAATATAACGTAGCTACAGTTGGGCTGATTACAGGGTTTTTAACCGTGTTACTTCCTATTATTCCAGTTGCCGGTTGCCATATATAACTGGTTGCAACTGTTACGGGTTTCAGTGTTATAGTATCAGTTAAACATATAGAAGAATCCTGACCTGCATCAACGGTAATAAATTTATAAACCCGCACTTTTACGGAGTCCCGGTTCTTACAGCCATTACTATTTACGTCTATATAGTAGTACATAGAATCCTTAGGAAAAACAACAGGGTTAGCCGAGTCTGAATTAATAATGTTGGTTAAAGGTGTCCACGAGAAAGTAACATTAGGTTCCGATACTGCCAGCAATCTTACACTATCATTATCACAAAGGGCAGTATCTCTCGAAGGAATTATCAGCAATGGTTTATCCGATACCGTAATTTGTTTTCTTACTGTATCACTACAGCCTTTACTATTTGCAACATAAAAAGTAACTGTTCTGGTTCCCAGTGATGGATAGGTATACTGAGGGTTTTTAAGATGAGAAGAATCGTTAGTAGCAGCAACATCACCAAAATCCCATCTCCAGTTACTTATAACCCCATATTTTGTAGTAGTAGAATCAAAAAAATGAAATGGATTTGAATAGCATGAACCTACAGAATAGAAGTTAGGAAAGAAACCAGGATAAACACTTACTTTGGCTGTAGCTGAATCACTGCATCCACCCACGCCATCTACCAAGAGTTTCAAGTCATAAACTCCGGTGTCTTTATAGGTGTAAGTAGGTGTTGGACTTGATGAAGTATCTAAGGTAGAGTTTGGTACACCAAAATCCCAGTGGTAGCCAATGATATTAGTGGCAGGTGATAGATTCTGAAAAGTCAAAGTATATCCGTCACAGGTAAGATACGTAGGCTTTAATGCTGCTGCAGACAAAGCACAGTTACCAACATATACATGTAACTCTTTTCGGGTAGTTCCTATCTTTATTCCATTTCTGTATTCATCTACCGAAACAGATAAAACATATTCCCCAGGAGAATTCGGAGCTGTGCCCGATATGATTCCGGTAGATGGATTTAAATAAACATTTGTACCAAAAGGGTTTGTAGCAGAAAAGCCGCCGGAGTATGGAATAGTTGCAATACTTCCTGGTGGGGATGATGGGTTTGGTATAGGAGAGGCGGTTGTTCCTCCATTTAAAGCATTCGAATAATAATAAACTAAAGAGTCCCCATCAGGATCTATAGCACTAAAATCCATTGTAAAGTAGGTGCGATAACAAAGTAATACAGTATCTTTCTGAGCAAATATCGGCGAACTATTACTGAAAAAAGTAGAGTCTAAAGCAGTTCCGGGAATAGTAGTTACATAAGCATTTCCATAATCACTGGAGGGAGCTACTATATTAGATATACCAGCAACTCTACAACATCTTTGATAACTTAAAGCGTAACCATTAATGTTCTTTGGCAATTCAATATCCTGCGTATAAACCAGCAGATTATAACAAACAGTAGGGTGTGTTGTGAGACAAGGACTGTAGGTTTTTTTGTCCATAGTATCTATGCGGTCCAGCGGAATACTAACAGAAGTAAAAGGTATTGTACTTGCACCATCATACACCGTTAATACCATTGGATCATCGTTCTGTCCCGGGTTGGGTGTTTTACAATCACGGTAAACTTTAATAGTAATATTATACCTGAGTTTAGTTGTATCTAACAGCCCCTTACCTAAGTATTGATAATAAATCCATCCACCTTTTATATGTACAGCTTTTGCAGAGGTGAAAAGAAATAGTAATATAATTAATGGAAAAAACTTCTTCATTTTTGAAAACCGATGATTTATAGTGCGTAAAATTAAGGAAATAAGAAAACTATTGATATAGTTTAAGGGGAATGTAATTTTCCTGTCATCTGAATTTAATAAACCTGCATAGAAGAAAACAAAGCAACACTGTTCTCTTCAGTATAAAGAATTCCAGCATTCCACAATAGTAATACCAACTCTTTATCCGGAAAATGTAACTTATAATGAATCAGTAAAAGCAATCATTTATTACTTAACTTTTTTTACTTTTTATTTTCACTTAACATTGCCGTATGAATATCATTGTTACAGGAGCTACAAAGGGAATTGGCAGAGCTATCGCCAGTATATTTTCAGCTGAAGGACATACCCTTCTTTTATCTGCCCGTAATCAAAAAGATTTGCAGGAAACTGCTCAAGCACTATCTTCAAAGTATGGAAATATAGTACATGTATTCCCTGCTGATCTTAGCAAAAAGACTGAAGCTATTGCTTTTGGAAACTGGTGCCTTCAGTTTGGTACACCAGATATCCTGGTTAATAATGCAGGACGCTTTGTTCCCGGTGCTATATACAACGAAGCAGATGGGATAGTAGAGGAAATGATTGAAACTAATTTGTATAGCGCTTATCATCTTACCAGAGTAATAGTTCCGGCTATGATTGCTAAAAAATCGGGGCATGTATTTAATATTTGTTCCATAGCTTCTGTTAAGCCTTATAGCAATGGTGGCTCTTATGGTATCAGCAAATTTGCTATGCTGGGATTTAGCAAAAATCTTCGCGAAGAATTAATGCCACACCTGGTGAAAGTAACTGCTGTATTACCCGGTGCAGTTTACACGGATAGCTGGAGCGGTTCGGGTGTAGATCCAAATAGAATAATGGAGGATAACGATATTGCAATGATGGTTTTAGCTGCCAGCAAATTATCTCCACAGGCTTGTGTGGAAGAAATTTTATTACGCCCGCAATTAGGGGACTTATAAAGAATACTGATGATGGAAATGTATACCGATGATTTTTTTATGAAGCATGCTTTAAGAGAAGCGCAGGAAGCTTTCTACGAAGATGAAGTGCCTGTAGGTGCAGTGGTTGTGGTAAATAATAAAATCATTGCGCGTGGTCACAATCAGGTGGAAAGATTGCAGGATCCTACTGCACATGCCGAGATGATTGCTCTTACTTCTGCATTCAATCATCTGGGTGCTAAATACCTACCCGAAGCCACTTTATACGTAACGGTAGAACCTTGTCTTATGTGTTGTGGTGCTTTATACTGGAGCAAGCTTTCCCGTATTGTTTATGGTGCCTCCGATATAAAAAATGGTGGACTCCGTTTCTTTCTGGAAGAAGATGGTTTAATCAGTAAGGATAGATGGCCTTTCCATCCTAAAACACAACTGGTAAAAGGAGTATTAGAGCAGGAATGTGCTACACTGATGAAAGAATTCTTTCAATCAAAAAGAGGGTAATTAATATCCCTCTTGAACAGGACTTAGCTTGAAATTTATCACATCAGATTCTCTAATAATGTATCATTAAATAAACTTATATAAATCACCCTTTAACCTTTTAAAAACACCCCTTAATCCCTCTTTACTTATTTTTGTAAAAACATCATATAGTGGAACTTACTATTCAAACCAATAATTTAATAAAACGCTACAAAAACAGAACGGTCGTAAACAATGTTTCTGTAAGCGTAAAGCAGGGAGAAATAGTTGGCTTGCTGGGCCCAAATGGTGCCGGCAAAACCACCACCTTCTATATGGTTGTAGGTCTTATAAAACCCGATGAAGGATCTGTATATCTTAATGATGTAAATATTACTAACCTTCCTATGTACAAACGTGCACAGATGGGTATTGGTTATCTTCCGCAGGAGGCAAGTGTTTTCAGACAATTATCGGTAGAAGATAATATCATGGCCGTACTGGAAATGACTAAACTGACTAAAGGGGAAAGACTTAAGAAACAGGAGGAGTTACTAAACGAATTTAACCTTCATCATGTTCGTAAAAACAATGGGGATAGCTTAAGTGGTGGCGAAAGACGTAGAACCGAAATTGCCCGTGCGCTTGCTGTTGATCCTAAGTTCATTTTACTCGATGA
>JBAXVH010000107.1:0-5231 GCA_037129215.1 Bacteroidota bacterium
AACTACAATAGTTTTAAAATGGTCAGAATCAGTAGGTTCTACCTCTACCGGAGCTTTAATTTCTGGAATAATTGGTTGCTCCACAATATGTTCTTCTTTCTTTATTTCTTCTTGTATGGCAGGAATTATTTCTTCAACATGTGGAACAACTTCCGGTATCTTAACTTCTTCAATTTGATGAATTGGTTCTGGTAGTTTTACCTCTTCTACAGGGTTAATAGTAGGCAACTTAATTGCTTCAGGTTCTGTAAAGGAAACTGAGTTAGAGAATTTATTTCCAATATCCTGCAGACTATTGAAACCAAAGAGCGTAGTTAAATTGTACTCTTCTGGAACTGCATTGATGATACTATCTTTTTCTTTTGCTATTAATTGAGCAGCATCAGTAATGTTTAGTTTATTCTTTTTCATCTGTTCTCCCAATACCCCTAAAGCTGTTGGTGTAACTAATCTTATCAACCAGTTTGCAGAAGTTTCTCTTAAACCAGAATTGATAGATACTTTATGGGTAATGTCTGAAAGTTTTTCTCCAAAAAGCTCTTCTGCACTATCAAATAGTTTCTCGTATTTAGAATAGTTTTTTCCGGTAATTATTTTAGATAAGCTATCATGAAATTTTACCTCTTTTGCATCACTGCTATGTTTAGCAATAAGTGCTAATCCATCTGTTGTAGTTCCTTTTTGCATCAGTCCTGTTAATACAGAAGGAATTATTCCAGATACACCATCTGCAACATATTTAGGATTTTCGTCCAGTATTGATGCTGTCTTATTAATGAAATCTTTTGGGAACAGATTTTGTACTGTTTCAAGCAGGTTAAATGACATATATTTATTGTTTAAATAGCTGTAAATCCAAAATGAAATTTTAGAATTAACAAACTAATACACCAAAATTAATGAAAAGTATTGTAATGAAATTTAGTTTTTTCTATAATGATATTTATAATCTACTATATCATTATTTCAGGGGTTAAAGGCTAATTACTTTTTTGGCTTTTCCACCATCTATATCCAATAAAGCCTATGATGGCAAAGGGGGTAAGCATCAGATAAACTATGGCGGTATTTAATGCATGTGCAGGGCCTTCGCCCAATTGTGATGCAGTTTTAGTACAGATAGAGCATTGTGCATTGGCATTTAAAAATGCCATCCATAAAAACAGTACTAAAAGTATAAATCCAGTAATTTTTTTTTGCATAACCAGTCTATTCCAATTTGAGCGCAAATATATATCAGAAAGATGGTCTTAATAATAAACCTATATTTTGTGGTAGAATACTACTTCAAAATATAGGTTTATACTTTTTAATTAATTAACTTTTTGCCTTTTTGGCATATTGCATAATCTTATTAAGAGATAATGAAGAAGGAGACATTAAACCGTCTTTTCCAGCTTTGTCCAATTCTTTCTTTGACTGCTTAATGAGTTTTACCTCTTCAGCAACCAAAGCATCCTCTTTAATAACCCTATCAATTGCCATCTTTAAGATGGGTGAAGCTTGTTGATACACATAAAGCATCAACTGTTCCTGCGTAAACTTTTGCATGAATCTATTTTAACAGTAACTAATCAAATGTACTGCTTTCGGAGGGTAAATCCGGAGGATACTATATAAACGTGTGGATAACTTCTTTATTGTTCCGGAGTTATACTTTTTGTTTTAAGGGAGTCTTCCATCAGAAAGATATCTTCTCCATCTTTTTTCATCAGATAATGCTCACGGGCATATTTCTCAATAGCAGCGGGGTTATTCTGTAAATCTACAAGGTCTTTTTTCGCTTTGTCTATTTGTTCCTGATAGTATTTTTTCTTTCTTTCCAGCTCTTTACGATGCTCTTTTAAATTGTGCACAAAAAAATAGTCCCTTTGGTCAAAAAACAGCATCCATACAGCAAATATGACTGCAGCAGCGAAGTATTTATTGAATATCAGCGGTAGTATTTTTTCTTTCATCATTGTATAAAAACAAAATCGGCAGTAAAAATAAGCTACTTATTTGTTACTGCCGATTATTAAGATATTAACAAGGTGTTATTTACCAAACTTAATCTTTCCTTTTCCTAAGAAAACACCTGTATTACCCAATTCTTCTTCAATACGAATCAATTGGTTGTATTTAGCTATTCTATCGGTACGGGAAGCAGAACCAGTCTTAATCTGGCCACAGTTCAATGCAACTGCTAAGTCAGCAATAGTTACATCTTCTGTTTCACCACTTCTGTGACTCATAATGGTATTATATCCATTCATTTGAGCCATTGCTACTGCATTAATAGTTTCGGTAATGCTACCAATCTGATTTACTTTTACCAGCAAACCATTCGCAATACCTTTATCTACTCCTTGTTGTAAACGCTCAACATTGGTTACAAACAAATCATCACCTACCAACTGTACTTTCTTACCTACAGCTTCTGTAAGGTTCTTCCAGCCAGCCCAATCATCTTCAGCCATACCATCTTCAATAGAAACAATAGGGTATTTCTTAACCCAAGTTTCCCAGAATTTAACCAGTTCATCGCTGCTTACTGCTTTGCCAGAACTTTTATGGAAAACATATTTCTTTTTCTTAGTATCCCAAAGTTCACTGTTTGCAGCATCCATAGCTATAGCAATCTGAGAACCGGTTTTAAAACCAGATGCAGTAATTGCTTCCAGTACAGTTTCAATAGCTTCTTCGTTGCTTTGAATGTTTGGAGCAAATCCACCTTCATCACCTACGTTAGTGCTATATCCTTTTTTCTTTAATACAGATTTTAAAGTATGGAATATTTCAACACCCCAACGTAAACCTTCGCTAAAAGAAGGAGCACCTACTGGCATAATCATAAACTCCTGGAAGTCTATTTTATTATCAGCATGAGCACCACCATTCAGGATGTTCATCATTGGTACAGGTAATACTCTTGCATTGGTACCACCAATATATCTGTACAAAGGAAGACCAGCTTCTTCTGCAGCAGCTTTAGCTACGGCCATACTTACTGCCAATATTGCATTAGCACCTAATTTACTTTTGTTTGCAGTACCATCAAGGTCTATCATAGCCTGATCTATTGCTGCCTGTTGTGTTACATCGTAACCAACAATTGCATCTGCAATAAGATCGTTTACATTTTTAACTGCTTTTAATACGCCTTTACCGCCGTATTTTTTCTTGTCATTATCTCTAAGTTCAACAGCTTCGTGAATACCTGTACTGGCACCACTTGGTACAGAGGCACGGCCCATTGCACCATCATCTGTTAATACTTCTACTTCCACGGTTGGATTACCGCGGCTGTCTAAAATTTGTCTTGCATGTACTTCTACAATGTAACTCATAATTTTTTAATTTAATTTCTATAATTTGTTGCTTGCTTTTTCTGAGAAAGAAATTATCAATGAACTATGTCCATTCTTTTTTTAGGACAGGCAAAAGTAATGATTCCTATTGTAACCATCTAAATGATATTTATCAGCTAGAGCGTAAAACGCTGTTTAAACATGTTAAGCAACATTTTTTCAATAAAATATATAGACACTACTTGTTACTTTTAAGGCATACATTGCGTGGAAATGATATATTAACTCATTTGTAAAATTCAAGTACTATGTTAGTAGAAGGAATGAATGTAGGTGAAATAAATACTGCTATTTATAGAGACTATAATATTATTCTTGACTCCTCTACACTAATTAGGTTGGAAAATTCCTATTTAGATCAACGTAGAAAATTTAAAATACAAAAAGATGATTCCTATCCGGTTTTCTACTCAATAAAAACAAAGGCTAAAAATAACTGGATATTAATGGTAGAAAAACATCTTGAATCAAAATCTGTAAAGACTATAAATGATGTAAGAACTGCTTTTTTTACCTATTATCATACTCGCAAAGGTTATAGAGTATTTAATCCATGTGCCGGAACAACGCTTTTAGTTTATAATGGACACATGTTTACTCGTTTTCGAGAAAGGATGCATTTAACAATAAGTGATCCAATAGATATTATCAAACACTTTTTTGCTACCAATTTTAGTCCAGTTAAGCAAAGGATGGATAAGGATGGACAAGGTAATGTTCTTTTTATGTCGATAGAAAAAGACGGTTACTTAATGGGCAATGTTCAAGAGTACTCGGACAAAATTATCTGGTATGTTCATAAGACCTTTATATCTGGTTCAATAGCATCTTTTAGACAGATAACGTATACCAATAAACTTAAACTTAATGCAGCTAAAGATTTATTGAAATTTAGAATAGGTGATATAAAAGAGTTGAGTGATTTAACGAATGAATATTGCAACCTCTTTGGTTTTATGGATAAAGAAGTTACCATTGATTTCCTGAAACATTTAATTGAAGACATGGAAAAACAAAGTTCAAAGTAAACTCAAGTTCTTCAAGCTACAGGAACAAACAATTTTACTTAGTCCATATTTTATCGGTAGATACTCCATGGCAACTATTACATTGTCCGGTAGTAATACTGGAGCTCATGTTTCTCGACGTTGTACTTCCGCTAACTACAGGATATAAACCTGTTCCAAAATCTATTGCATCGGTAGTATAAAAATTACCTCGGCCATCTACCTGAATGGTATATTTTAAAGTACCACCTCCATTAGGTGCAGTATATAAGTATACGGTACTATTGGGTAGAGGAACTGTAATGGTAGAATCGTATACTGTACCTGCAACATTAAACCAACCTTTTCCTTCGCCACCCGATGTGTGACAACTCATACAGTTTCTGCCCATATTATGGCTTTTGCTTGAACCGTATGCACTTACTTCTGTAGCATTGCCTCCTTCTTTTTCACAGGCATTCAGGGTGAAAATTCCTATAATAATAATGGATAAAATAAGTGCCTTTTTCATGTTGTGTAATTTGATGTAAGTTATTATATACAACCTACAAGTGGTATATTTTTATACCTGAATTATTTACATAAATAGTGCCAGAAATCTTTAGATTAAAATATTGATACCTAATTTAACAATACTTAAATACAGTATATTAACCAATAAAAGTGCATAATTTAAATTCATTACGGTTTTATAATCAATGTATACATTACCTTTTTTATAGTTGTACCGTTTTCTGCAGCTTTGATAAATCAAATCCTTTTGCTTGCAATCGGGAGAGTATCTGCTGATAAATAGTATCATTCATTTGTGGTGTTCTGGATAGTATCCATAAGTATTTTCTGCTGGGGTGACTAACCACTGCATAGCTATAAT
>JBAXVH010000108.1:0-5161 GCA_037129215.1 Bacteroidota bacterium
GAATAAATAAGGGTACTTTATTTATTTATAAAATCGGTTTACTGTTCAATAATTGCATTAGGCAATTGAATAGTAAACCGATTTGCTTTATCATCCATGTAGCTGTAAAATATTTCGCCGTGATGCAATTTTACAATCCTGTCTACAATTGCTAACCCGAGTCCAAAACCTTTTATATTAGTACTGTTTTCCCCTCTATAAAATGGTGTAATTAAATCATCAAAACTTGAATTGATTTTGTTGCCAATATTATCAAAGTTGATAAGAATTAAATTGGATTTATGACTAACAGATATGCTTATTTTTTTATCAGTAGAATATAAGTAGCCATTTTTAATAAGATTACCAAAAGCAGATCTTAAAAGGGTCTCATTTCCTTTAAGTATCAAATCTTCTTCATTATCCGGTACTTGTTCGAATGTAAAACTGATATCAGCAAAAGGGAATAGTTTTTTCGAGAAACTGATGGTGTCATAAATCACTTCATCAATTCTTATATCTGGCCAGTCTTTAGAAGTATTCAGTTTCTCGTACTGCGATAATAACAGAAGCGAATTGGTCAGTTCGATCATCTCCAGCTGGTCTTCTTTTAAGGAATTAAGCAGGAGTTTATATTCTACTGTACTTAAGTCTTTTCGTAAAGCAGATTCGGTCTGAGAATACATGGTAGCTAAAGGTGTTCTAAGTTCATGAGATGCATGATGAACAAATGTTTTCTGCGATTCAAATGCATTATGTAATCTTACCAGAAGTGCATTAAAATTCTGACTGATTTGTGCAATCTCATCATTACCTGTCACTTCCTCTACTCTTACTGATAACTGAGATTCATTAATGAATTTTATTTGATTACTAAGTTTGGTAAGGGGCTTTATTAGTTGACGAAAAAAAGAAAATGACATAAACACAGTTAGTAATACTGCTGTAAAGAATACGGCAAGAAGAATAATTTTTAAATTGGATAGCCTTTTCAAGCCACCAATATCATATCCTGCAGATATTACATAGTTCTTTGTGTCAGGTTTGTAAAAAACTACAAACTGACGATCTGAAACTGTGAATTGTTCTCGGTTGTTTTTCTTTAAATTCTGTAATAATTCAGGAGAGATTTTATAGGTGAAAGAATCTGGTAATGAGTTTACAATTACTAAATTAGAGTCCAGTATTTCAAGGCATTCATCATACAAAGTATTGTTGTGCAATCCTTGTAACATTTTAACTTCATCGGCCTTTTTCTCGTCTTTAAATTCGTTAACTACTTCAGCAAATTCATCACCTTCAGCAGCTACTCTGTCATAAAATTCTTCTTGTCGGTAATTGTAATATAACAAGTAGATGCTTGTAAAAGAAAGCAACAATACAAGCGATACAAAGAAGGATAGCAGCGCAGCAAATCTGAATTTTAAACTCACTGAGATAGTTTATTTTATATAATAACCAAAGCCTGACTTGGTGAAAATAAGTTTCTCTTCAAAAGGTTTATCAATCTTATTTCTAAGGAAACTTACATACACTTCAATAGAGTTGGTTCCTGTTTCGAAACTTACATCCCATACCTTTTCCAGTATCTCCAGTTTGGAAATTACTCTGCCATGGTTTTGTGCCAGCAGATTTAATAAAGAGAACTCTTTTGGAGTAAGTTTTATCTCCTGACCCGCTCTCGTAACAGTCTTAGTAATGTTATCGATAGTAATATCGTGGATATTAATAATTGGAGCAAAGTCTTCACTATTATCCGAACGTTTAAGGAATACTTTTATTCTGGCTAACAGTTCATCGAAATGAAAAGGTTTGATAATATAATCATCAGCACCAAGGTTGAAGGCATCCATTTTGTCCTGCAATTCGCCCAATGCAGTAAGCATGATAATGGGAATATGTTTATTCTTCTGACGGAAAGTCTTACAAAGAGTAAGTCCGTTCTTATAAGGAATATTAATATCTAATAAAACAAGGGTATAGTTATGTTCACTAAACATTTTTTCTGCTACATTTCCATCATAAGCAATATCTGTTGGATACCCCTGACTGGTTAATTCTTCCTGTATAACACTACTTAGTTTTGGCTCATCTTCTACCAGTAAAATTCTTTGTGTCTTTTCCATAAAAATATATTTAAAAAATAACAAGTTATCCACCCAAAGTTGAGAGATAAAACTGAATGAGAAATGTTAAAAAGAAGAATATAAAAATTGGGTTAAAGGAAGGGATTCTTCCCTTAAAAAGAGCCTAACGGGAAACCTGAAATTTGCCAGATTCAATAATCTGTCCAGCTTTATTTCTAAGCTGATATACATACAAACCACGGTAGAAATTCTCCAGACTGATGCTGGTACGGGCAGTAGTGATTTTAGTTTCAGATATTTTCTTTCCTATAAAATTATAAATCTGTAGGGTATAATTTTTATCGGAAGCAGAAGAAAGATCAAAAATGATATAGGAAGTGGCAGGATTGGGATAGAACTGCACTATTCTTGGCTCATCCTTTCCACCATTTTCGTTGATACTGAAGATGGTAAAAGAGGATAATGTAGTTGCAGCTACCAATAATAATATGTATACAATCCTTTTCATCGATTGTAAAAGTAGTTTATTTCTTTATAAAACAAAATATTCCCTGTAAAAAATAAGTGAAAACTTATTTTTAGTCTGCCATAGCAGGTATTTCAGCCACCTTGTACACACCAGCGTCCAGCTTTTCTTTGGTTTCGCTAAATGCCGTTAAGGTTTCTGCAATATCCTGATCGGTATGAGCCGCTGTAGGAATCAAACGATATATAATATGTCCTTTAGGTATAACCGGGTACACCACTATAGAACAGAATATTTTATAGTTTTCTCTCAAATCCATCACCATCGCAGTAGCTTCTTCCACACCACCCTTCATATAAACCGGGGTAACTACAGAATCGGTATTGCCAATATCAAAACCTCTTTCTTTTAATCCTTTTTGTAATTTTAAAGCATTACTCCAAAGTTTTTCTTTCAGTTCTGGTCTTGTTTTAAGTAATTCCAGACGCTTAAGGTTGCCCAATACCAATGGCATAGGAACGCTCTTGGCAAATATCTGAGAACGGATATTGTAACGGATAAAATCGATAATAGCTTTTGGTCCAGCCATAAATGCTCCTATCGAAGCCATCGATTTTGCGAAGGTGGAGAAGTAGAGGTCTATATCATCCTGACAGCCTTGTTCTTCGCCTGCACCAGCACCGGTTTTACCCAAGGTACCAAATCCATGCGCATCATCTACCAGTAATCTAAACTGATAACTGCTTTTAAGGGCAGCAATTTCTTTTAGTTTACCCTGATCGCCAGCCATACCAAATACCCCTTCTGTTATTACCAGGATACCACCACTATTTTGTTTTTCAATCAGTTTGGTAGCACGATCCAGTTGTTTTTCCAGATCAGCAATATCATTGTGCTTGTACACATAACGGTGGCCTGTATGCAAACGCAGACCATCTATTATACAGGCATGACTTTCAGCATCATATACCACAATATCATGGCGATTGCAAAGTGCATCTATAGCACTCATAATGCCCTGATAACCGTAGTTCATTAAAATACAGTCCTCTTTATGTTCAAATTCGGCTAATTCTTTTTCCAGTTGTTCGTGAAAATTACTGTTCCCACTCATCATTCTCGCACCCATTGGCAGGGCCAGTCCATACTGTACACTCGCTTCTCCATCTATTTTTCTCACTTCAGGGTGGTTGGCAAGACCCAGGTAGTTGTTCAAGCTCCACACAATCATTTCTTTCCCTCTAAACTTCATTCTATTAGCAATTTCACCATCTAATTTTGGGAATGCAAAATAGCCATGCGCTCTTTCTCTGTGTTGTCCCAATGGTCCCTGATCTTTCAGTAATTTTTCAAAAATATCTGCCATAACTGCCTGTTAATTAGTGAGGAAATTCTTTTTAGAAGCCGCAAAAGTAAGTTTTTACAACGAATTTAAAGACTGATAGTTTGAAAGTGGGTTTAACTGATTGTGGAATTTGCATGTGAAAAAGGTAAAATATTTAGAATAGATAGGAGTGAGGAGAATATAATTTTATATGTTTTGCTATTTTGAATTTAACAGCGGTAATAAAAGGATTGACATTTATTATTTATGTACTAAAATACATTGGATAAAGAAAGAAAAAGGGAATCAATTAAAGTAATAAGCTGCGCATTTGAAGGATAATGTTGCGCATTTGAAAGTTCCAAACTATCATTTGCAAAAAAGCGTTACTCATTGAAAGCGTTAGGGTTCTCATTTCAAAACAATTAGTTCTCATTTTAAAACAATTGGTTATCATTTATAATAAAGCGACTCTCATTGAAAGCGTTAGGTGGCGCATTGAAGGTAGCGAAGAGCGCATTGCAAAACAATTGCCTCTCATTTCAAAACAATTGGTTCTCATTGGGTTTTAGGTGTAAAGCATTAGATTTTGAGGGATTAGCGGCTTGAATATAACGTGTTGAATGTTATATTTTGAAGGTTGAATATTATTTGTTTCAAAGGGCTTTAACCTATGCTAATGTATATCGCTCTTTCAGAGCTGGGAGGGAATAACTCCGCATTTAAACGGAGTATTATAATACAAATACAATTGGCATTGTTCTGTAAATGGTGTTGCTTTTTTAATTTATTTACTAATGAATTGATAAGGGGTATATTTGTAGCAAAGCAAAGAAGATGACTGATAATGAGTTGAAAGAATTGGTAGCAGGATTAGCAGTTTCCAATGCAGAGAATGCAAAAGCATTTGAAAAACTACAAACTGAAAATGCTAAACTACATGCTGTAACAGAAGCGCAGATGAACCGAACAGATGAAACCTTAAAAAGAATGGGTATTCATCTGGGTGGAATTACTGATAATAATGGTAGCAATACTGAAGATTATTTTTATAATTCTTTGGTAGATAACCCTGTTTTAGGAGGTATTAAATATGATTCGATTGCAAAAAACTTTCAGATAAAATCAAAACGTACACAAGGTGAATTTGATATAGTGATGTTTAATGGCGATAACGTAGCTTTAATAGAATGTAAATACAAAGCCCACGAAAAAGATGTTGAAAAACTAATACATAAAAAGGTTTATAGCTTTAAAGAACTATTTCCAATATATGCTAACCATAAGTTTTATCTTGGTATTGCT
>JBAXVH010000109.1:0-5159 GCA_037129215.1 Bacteroidota bacterium
ACTTTGTATGGTCCCAAAGAATTAACTATTGATCCAAAAGGAAATATTTATTTAGTGGATGGTAATAAAATTCGAAAAATAAACAACCAAACTATTATTACATCTTTTAGTCCGGTCGCTGCAGGTTTTGGCGTTATAGTTACTATTAAAGGATATAAGTTTACTGGTGTTACAGCAGTTAGTTTTGGTGGTTCATCAGCTGTTTCCTTTACCGTGCTCAACGATAGTACTATCACAGCAAAACTAGGCAATGGTGCTACTGGTGCTGTTAGTATTACTTATAGTTCTGGTACTGCTACATTGCCAGGGTTTACCTATATCTCTACTTTGATAAGTATTGCCGGAAAAGTTATTAACCCTTCTGCCGCAGGATATAAGTCAATTACAGGGGCTACTATCAGTATTACAGGAGGTAGTAATGTACAGAGTATTGCTGGAGAGTATAAAATTTATAATCTTAATAATGGTAGTTATACAATAAAAGCTACCAAGAAC
Organism: Bacteroidota bacterium; assembly: GCA_037129215.1. GTDB lineage: Bacteria > Bacteroidota > Bacteroidia > Chitinophagales > Chitinophagaceae > CANFLJ01. Next base: position 496 of record JBAXVH010000109.1, read on the forward strand.
AATGATATTAATAAAACCAATGGCGTAACTACTTTGGATATTGCATTGGTACAAAGCCATGTACTGGGCAAGTCTTTACTAAATTCTCCTTATAAAATAATTGCAGCAGATGTAAATGGCGATGGCAAAGTAAGTACATTGGATATAGTGTATATGAAGCGGTTGATACTGGGAATAGATACTACTTTTACAAAAGCAGTAACTGGTGAAAAAAGACTCTGGACTTTTGTTGATAGTAGCTTACAGTTTACGGATGTTACCAATCCTTTTCCAATAAAAGATAGTATAAAGTTTATAGCATTAAATACCAGTAAAACTAATCAAACCTTTATTGGTTGTAAACTGGGTGATGTTAACTGGGACTGGAATCCTTTAATAGCTAAACCTGCAAGGCCTGTTGCTACTAAAGTACAAGGAGAATTAAAACTGGAAACAGACGATAACACAATCGATTAGATTTAGCATTTCACCTACGCCGTATGGGATGGAGAAAAGATGCAACTGAAAGAGTATACCAGATAGTGGTATATCATGCTATTTTTAACTTACTCCCATCTAAAGCAACAATCAAGTGCCATACCTCTTTTTGATGATGTTATAAACTTGTATTGTATAGGTTTATTAAACAATAAATCATATCCCTTTGCTGCTGCATATTTTATGCTTAAACATAGTCTATATTATTTCAGAATTAATTTAAATTAAATGATGTAGTTTATATTAAAAAATACTAAAAAATAAATTTAATAAAACAAATACACGTAAAAAATTAAACCCGGTTTATCATATTAGCTATAAAGTATATTTTACTATAAAATAGGCCTTTTTGTAAAACAATTAGTATTTATTAGCGTCCTAAATTATAATAATTTATATCTGAAAAACAGGTCTGATGATTTTTATTCATTAGATTTGTTGGCACATATAGTGAATTAAAATCGCCAATGAAAATTAATTTTCTAACTACCGGAAAGAGCATGAGTCGCCTGACTATACTATATGTTGCAGTTATTTCATCAATTATAGGAGTCGTCATTTTATTCGTAAGTCTCAACAATAAGAGTATTGATAAGTATGATGAAATCTCGGATCTTTCAGCCAATAAGCTTTCCTTGCTGATGGAAATGCGTAAGAATGCTGATTATATTCAAATTCAAACTTTTAAGCATGCATTGGATACCTCTTTAATAAAAATGAGGGAGGCAGGGGTTATAATTGATAAAGAAAATGCTAAGAACGACAGTATTTATGAAGCATATCGTAAGAAAATAAAAGACAGTAAAGAACAGGAACTATTTAATAAACTAACAGCTGCAAGAACTGCCAATATTGAAACGCGCAATAAACTGATACAGATAGATTACGATAATGGCCCCAATCTTAGAGAGCCTATACATTATCAGCAAACAGTACAGCAACCAAAGTACGAGGCTTATCAGGATGCTATTACTGCATTATCAAATTATTTAGTAAATGATACCAACACTAAAATCAAAAATGTAGATATCTATATTCTCGATTCACGTATAATAATTTATGGTAGTCTCATTATACTGTTAATCCTTTTAATGGTATTGGGAAACACTATTAAAAACACGCTTCGTAAACAAAAGTTACAGAACGATGAATTGTTTTTCAGTAAAGAAAGCATTGAAGAACAAAAGCAATTTTCAGAATCTATTTTATCAGCTGCACCCGATGGTATTATAGGAATTGATGATGGTGGCGCTATTGTTATTTACAATAAACAGGCCGAAAACATATTTGGGTATAAAGCAGAGGAGATTATTGGTAAGGAACTTTTTTTATTAGTGCCTGGTCAGTTTAGAAAAAATCATCCCAGACTGGTTGAAAAGTATTTTCAAAATCCTGGCGATAGACCTGTATCCAACAGAGAAGCCCAGTTATTTGCTCAAAGAAAAAATGGAGATGTCTTCCCTGCCGAAATTAGCTTAAGCTTCATAGATAATCATCATAGAAAAATTGCTATAGCGGGCATAAAAGATATTACGAAGCGTAAGGAAACAGAAAAAAGATTAAAGCAACTTGCCGATATTAATAAATATTCAAAAGCATTCGTGGGTATCTCTACTATCGATAGAAAGATAGTGTACATGAATCAAAGCTTCAGGAATGCTGTGGGCATTAAACCCGAGGCTGATATAAGTATTCAAAGTACCTATATGGTATATCCTGAATATAGAAGGGAGCTCATGCAGGTGGTATTTAAAGAAGTTCTGGATAAAGGGCTGTGGGTAGGAGAAAACGAAATGTTGTCTGCCGATGGTACTATTATTCCGGTAGCACAAACAATTGTTTTACATAAAGATGATCATGGTCAGCCCGAGTTTACTTCCAGTACCATGATCGATATTACAGAAGTAAAGCATAAAGAAAAGGAATTGATAAGACTCAATAAATTACACCGGGCTTTAGGCGATGCTACCAGATTGTTATTAAACATAAATACGAGAGAAGAACTCTACAATAAGATCTGCGAAATAGTAGTAGAAATAGGTAATTTAAAACTTGCCTGGATAGGGGAGTTTAACCCTCAAACAATGTTGGTAGATGCTGTAGGAATGGGTGGTGAAGCAAGAAGATATTTGCAGGATATTACCATACCGGTCAATGTACCTAAAGATAAAATGGGGCCTACTGCATTGGCATTAACAGAGGGGACTAAGCAAATCACCAATGATTTTTTTGCAACAGAAATTACTCATCAGTGGCAGGATAAAGCGAAGGAATTTCAACTTGCAGCATCTGCAGTTTTCCCAATCCGATTATACAATCAGGTAGTTGGTACGCTAAATGTATATGCAGCTACTAAAGACTATTTTCAGGAAGCGGAATTACAGTTACTGGAAGAAATGGCTACCGTAGTATCTATAGGAGCTTTAAAGTTGGAGGAAGAAAAGGAAAAGCTATTAGCAGAAGAACAGAAAAAGCAATTATCCGATATTATCGAACAAACCAATGCATTGGTGTCTATGTCCGATATGGACAATAATTTCATTTATATGAATAAAGCAGGGAAGGAGGCATTGGGTATATCCCCCAATGAACCTTTAAATGCTATTAATGCTTCCGATATAGTTACACCTGCTACACAACAGTTGATTATCGATACCGTTCTGCCTGCTTTGGAAAAGAACGATATATGGTCAGGTGAGGTGGAAATGATTAGCAGAAATGGTACTGTAATTCCTGCTATGCTCGTAACGGTGCAACATCGGGATAAAAACGGAGTGCCAACCCATAGATCCAATACAACAATTGATATAACTGAATTAAAGCAAAAAGAAAAGTCATTAAAACAACTTACTGAAATTATAGAAAACTCCAATGCTTTTATTGGTCTTTCCGATTTGAATTCCAAATTCTTATACTTAAACAAAAATGTTAGAAAAGCTTTTGACTTATTACCGGATGAAAAAATAAATGATCTAAATGTTTTTGATTTTCACACCACACCTTCAAAAGAAAAACTTACTAAAATAGGAGATGCATTAAGGGATAAAGGGGTGTGGACTGGCGAAACAGAAATGCTTTCAAAAAATGGTAAAATTATCCCTACGCTGCAGGTAATAATGTTGCATAAAGATAAAGACGGCAACCCCGAATGCTATTCTACTACCGCTATTGATATTAGTGAAATAAAAGAAAAAGAGAAAGGATTAAAGCAATTAAACGAGATATTAGAAAACTCCAATGCATTTGTAGGTATTGCTGATCTGAATTCAAATTTAAAGTATCTCAACAAAAGTTTTAAAGATGCATTAGCGTTAGATAATGAGGAGGATATTACTACTCTAAAAATTACAGATTTCCATACCAGTAACTCTATTAAAAAATGGGGAGATACTATTGGTAAAAGTTTAATGGAAAAAGGTTTCTGGATAGGAGAAACAGAAATGCTTTCAAAAACCGGTAAAATTATCCCTACGCTGCAGGTAATAATGTTGCATAAAGATAAAAATGGTAATCCCGAATCTTATTCTACTACAGCAATTGATATCAGTGAAATAAAGAATAAAGAAAACGAATTGCAGAAGCTTGCCGGTATCATAGAGCATGCTCCTGCCTATGCAGGTATTGCTAAAATGGATGGCGCCATAGAGTACATGAATAATAGTCTGAAAACGGCACTCGAATTAGACGCTTCAGATACAGCTTCTACATTAAAATTATTTGATTTTCTTACTACAGATTCTGCAAAACATATAAGCGAAGTAGCCTTACAAAAAGTAATGCAGGATGGTATATGGCAAGGACAGTCAGAATGGAAAAGTAAGAACGATAAAACCATTCCGGTTATTCAGTCCATCATGTTGCACACCAATCAGGAAGGTGTTCCCGAATATATTTCCACTACAGCTATCGATATTTCTGAGATAAAGGAAAAAGAAAAAGAATTACAGAAATCAGCCGAAGATTTAAGGTCTTTATACAATCACTTACAAAACATAAGAGAAGAAGAAAGAAAGACCATTGCCAAAGAGCTGCACGACGAACTCGGACAGAATCTTACTGCGCTCAAACTCAATGTAGCCTGGATAAGCAATCACCTCGATGGTGATAGAGCTTTGCTAAACGAACGATTACAACTCTTCGAAAAAGTAACTACTGATACCGTTACTACCAGCCGAAGATTGTACAAT
>JBAXVH010000011.1:0-16997 GCA_037129215.1 Bacteroidota bacterium
GGTTACTGATGTCTGCTTTTACCGTAAAAGGTTGCCCCTCAAAGGATAGCGAGATTGGCAATACCGATATCGATACATCTTTTGGTGAACTGCTTTTGCTAACGATATTTGCCGACACCTGTATCTGCTCTATCGGACTTGGATAGTATTTTGTTTGCACCTTGCCATCTTTAAGATTAATGCTGGCATGCACTACAGGATATATCTTTTTAGCCATATCCAGCACGCCTTTCGATTGTATATCAGCCACAATGTTTCCATCCAGTTTAATAGTAGAATCCAGCGGATAAAAGTCTTTAATATCTTTTAATTTAAACAGTGCTTTCAGGTCGGCATCTACACCAAATGCTGTAGCTCCCTGTAGTTGTATAAAACCCTTTATATAATTGTCCAGTACCTTCATATCCAGGTCCTTCAGACTTACAAGAGTATGTTTATAATTACCATCAGTACAGCTTGCATTTATGTTGAAACTCAGGTGGTCGATAGCTTTTGGCAACTGTGCCACTTTAAAATAGCCATCCGTAAGAGAAGAAGTAAAATTAAACACCGGAATACTCGCAATTACCGTATCGGTTTTACGTAAACCATCTGGTACAATGGTGGTATAGTATTGTCCATCGGCCATTAAGTTCAGTACATATTTACCACGCATATCCAGGCCCTTAATCCCCAATGCCTGATCTATTTTTGCAAGGTCCAGTACCGCATTTACATGCGCTTTAATAGCGGGCTTGTTCAGGCCGGTAATATGAAAATTACTCTTCCAGAAACTCTTGTCTATGTCAAACGAAAGCGAGTCTATATTCACCTTCAGACTATCCATGTTCAATTGCGGCATGTGGGTATCAAAGTCCAGATACAGGTGTTGCAATGCATCGGGGGCTTTCTCGTAATCCATAAAGCCATCGCGTATTTTAATTCCCAGCATCAGGTCGGGCTTCTGGTTGTTTAACGCTGCATATTTCCCTTTCAGCTTAAATTTAATATCGGTTTTTCCTTTCGCATCCATCTTATCAAACCAGGGCATGTAGGCCGAAGGAAGTGCACCCAGCACTTCGTACAGACTTGCATCTACCGTATTCATATTAAAGTCCATCTCGTAGCCGTCTTTCAGGAAGCCAAATGTACCATTAAACTCCATCGGCAGTTTGTTCAGCTCTATCTCGTTCTTCTCAAATATCAGTGCCAGCGAACTGGTGTTCACCTTGGTTATCAGGTTGGCTTTCAGCTTTTTAGATCCTATATAATGCGAATGATTATAGGTAAGATCAAAGGAGTCTATTTTTACTTTCGAAGCAAGGTCAAAGATCGATCTGGTAAGGTCGCCCTTGCCCAGATAATAGAGGTTCTTAGCCACTATCTGTACCGGTATCGAGAGGTCGTTGTAACTTAAATCGGTATTGTCCAGCTGTATGCGTTCTATCTTTAAAGAGGCCGAGCTGCTATCGGTATTTTTCACCACCGCTTTGCTCGTATCTGCCTTGTATACATTGTAGTTTGCCCTTCCCAGAGAGTCTACTTTTACGGATATATTTCCGTTGGTAAGGTATATTTCATCAATGGCAATTTTATCGGAGAAAAGGGAGCGGAGGTTAATGCCCAATGCCAGTTCGTCGGAGGAAACAAGGGTATCTTTTTCAAAAGGTGCCGATCCTTTTAAAGTAAAATTGTACAGCGATAATGTTAGCGATGGAAAGTGACTAAAGAACGACAGACGCGTTCTGGAAAAGTTCAGTTCTCCATTAATACTCTGATTGGTCCAGTCTTTAATCTTCTTGGCTACTGTTCCCGGAAACAGTATGGGCAACATAAACATGATCAGTAATATCGATCCAAGGGTGATGCCGGTAATCTTGCCTGTTTTAATAAGCATCTTTTTTATTGTTGATGTTGCCATGAGGAACGTACGATGAAAATTTGAAATATTTGTTGCAAAGAAACAAAATTAAAAGCAGGAAGTACGGTTGAACTGATAAATTGACTAATTGTCCTCTTTCTACATCATCAATTCTAAAAAAATGTATTCTTTTTACTTTTTCTTTTTTTAATTTTTACTTGAATTTGGGCGCGCCTGCGGCCCGGCTTTCTGGTTGTATCTTTTTGCCAATACCAGGTTCCCCTTTAAGGGGTAGGGTGGCAAAAAGGATACCCCGCCAATCCGTCGCGCAAATACAAATACAAAATACATCGCTCTGCAGCTATACGTCAGACGATTGGCACTCATCGTCAGACGTATAGCTAAAAAAAGTCCCGGAAGAAACCCTCCCAGGACTGTATTAAGCATTCAGCGTTCAGCGTTCTGCCTCTTCATTTTCAAATTTGTATTGGTTACTTGTATTACTATTGCCTCCTTGCCTATTGCCTCTTTGCCTTGTATTTACCCCTTCGCCACCAGCACCGTCACATCCACATCATCCAGATCATGCGGATTATGCAATACCAGCCAGTGACCAAAATCACCCGTACTATCCAGTTCCACAGTTATTTTAATTTCTGCATTTCCTTCCAGACTCTTCATATTTGTAGGTGTTATTGCCGCATCATGTGTCAACCCATATTGCATAGCAAACGCACTCTTGTTTCTAATCGTAAGTACATCTCCCACAGTATATTTATTTCCCAGAACAGCTTCAGTTTGTTCCGGCATCAAAGCCACTTCAGCAGTCTTATGCCCCACGCCTGTATTCACTATTTTTCTACTGGCAAAATACACATCACTAAAAGCAGGTTGCGTTTTAGTAAAGGTATTCATGTTCACATCCAGTCCATTCATAGCGGTTCTCAACAATCGCATCTGAACATTTATTTCCTTAGTAATCGCCTTATTAGCCGCTCTCATGGTCGATGGTAATGGCGAAATAGTTGTTACGGCATCAATATCAGTTTTTAGCTCAGCCATATCAGTATCAACCAGATTAAAATCTTTAAGTGCCAGAGGAGATTTAATAATAATAGCCGCAGCTATGTCATATACCTGATTCATCTTTTTTATAGAATCTTTTATATTCCCGGAAGTATAATCAGATACACTATATTCAATCATATCGTAGCTCACCTGATCTTTAATATCAAGATAATAAGATTGTAAAATTTTCTCTATATGAAAAGCTTGCAACCCAGCAACCACTCTATCAGTCTTTTTAGTACCTGTGGCACCACCAGTGCTTACCCCTTGTTTTTTACCAAGAACATTAATTGCGGTCTGAATAGAAGTAATCTCAGCAATCTTTGATACCATCTTTGGTTTACCACTCCAGAGAGTATTGTTATTAGCCAAAGTCAGTTGAGTTCTATCAACCATCGAGTTGTAGTTTTTTACATTGTTTGTCATATAGCGAAGTATTATTTTTAAATAATACTGCAAAATTATATTCAATAAATTGACAATTACAATTAATGAAATTTAAAAATAATTTAGTATTATAATAAAACATCAAACAATTGGTCGTTATGAATCAATTATATTAACCAAACAACCCTTTCACCTCAGCCACTGAGGCAAACACCCTCTTTCCTTAATAATAAACTATTTTCAAAAACAGAAATATAAGTTCAAAAAGAACCCAAAAGCAGCATAATCTCATAAATTATAAATCTGTTTTCTTATATTTATTGTATTTCAATCCCATAGGGACGTCTTTATAGAACGACTCTACAAATCATCTACAATCAAAATTCCGTAGGGATGGCTATTCTGCAGAAAATTACCAACCCTAGCATTACAAAAATCTTGTTAACCACCTTATGTTATAAAGCTACAGTAATGTGGCTATTCCCTTTCCAGCTTAAAGTAGTTTGTCCTTGTGCATAGTTCTGGCTAATAGGCAATGCAGCATTAATGCCAAAAGCTATCTTTTTGATGTTCCATTCAACACCTGCAGAACCTGATGCTAAATAGCCACCGGTACTAGCAACAGATACTCCACTTAAAGTATTGGTAGCAGTATTTTCGTACATCACCCCAATATTCGGGGATACATAATTGCCATTCTTGCAGGCAATACGATAGTACCCAATACTGTTAGCGGAAAGTTTATCTCCAAATTTATAGCCATCATTATCGGTATTAGCCTTATAATTCATTGTTGTATTTACTCCCCAGTTACCAAACTTTACATTGTATAGCACATTAAACAAAAAGTCAATTGTTCCGGTGCCCAACTGAGCATTAATATCAGCAATAGCAGTAGCAGGATCTTTTGCATTAACACCAAACTTACCCACCGGTAGCTTAAATCCACCTCCTATCCACAGTTGCTGACTAACCCCTTTATTGCCATTTACCGAAACTTTATTCCACAGCTTATAGTTAGCCAATACCGTTATATCACCAAACCCACTATTATAAGTAGTATCATCATCACCTGCTTGCTTATTAAATTTATAAGGAACAAATGCCAGCATTTTCCATTTTTTTCCAACATTTACACCACCCCATATTTCGGTAGTATTATAATAGTTATGACTAAACTGAGTTTTATCCATTTCCATCACCGTTTTATAATACTGATGATTATAGCGGATACCTATAAACTTAGTTTTAAAATCGGGTAAAAGCCCAAGGTAAGTATTGCTGCCACCACATCCACATATTTCACAGGCATTGATGTTATTTGAAGTAATGATAATTAATAGAATGATATATATAATACGTTTCATTTTTAAGTTGTTTTAAATAAATAAATGCAGCACATAGACCACATCTATGGCAGTTCATTTTATAGTGTAAAGCATACGCTATAAAATAGTTATGTAAAAAATAATTTCAGAAATTTTTAGTTGGAGATAAAAGAATTCTACAGCCTTTTAATTATACCATTCCCGGTGGTCTAAAACAACAGCGAGGCATTTGAAAAGTCCGGTTATCATTCATAATAGGAAATAAATTAACGGAAGTGGTTCTCGCAGCAAAGCACATCTCATTAATCATTATAAAAGGTGAAAAGGTTTCGTTCTTATTTTCTTGTTTTCTCTCCGGATTGTCGGCATCTTTCTTTTCATCTGCCTTCAGTTTTTTCATCATGGCACATTGACCATTACAGTGCAATTTTGGGCGGCTTTTATTAATACATACCTTAGCATATTGTCCGGTATTGCTATAATAATCCACCACAATAAATGCCTTATTAAAGCATTGAAAGCTGAATGCTAACAATAATATTAATGATGATATTTTTTTTAGTCTGCCCATTTTGTAGCGATGCAAATATAAAACTATACTATATAGAAGGATATTTACTACAAATCCTTTTTATTAAACTTATTTAATGAAATTTTTACAGGAACTATTACCCATAACAACAAGATTACAAAAGAAATAGAGATTCCTGTAGTGGTACCAAAAAAGTTCTTAAAAATAGCTCCGGTATATCCCATCAAAGCTGATACATCCATTTTTAAAAGAATAAGTATTCTTCCAAGATCAATAGGATTTAAGGCACTGACACCAACCATTATTTTTTCTAATGGATAATCGGCAAACTGAAACAAAAGAAATAGTATCAGTCCATCAAATAAAAGTGAAAAATATAACCACAATAATATAGTAATGCCAATACCTTTCGCTTTATCTCTTGTTTGTAAAGCAGCAAGCATAGCAATGCCAGTAAAGATTATAGTAAGAAACACTCCAATTACTATCATCATGATCCCTGTAACAGAAAATTCGTAAATACAGATAGGTAAACCAACGCCAACCAATAAAGCAATAGATAAGGAAGTTGCAAGACCTGTAAAAAGACTCATCCATATGGCTTTCCTTTTAAGTGGCTGACTAACTAACAGCTCAATAAATTCGGCACTATTGTAAATGTAGATTGCAGAAAATATAATACTGATTAATGGAACAATAATGAGTATTATATTCAGCAAACTTAGCAACCCTTTTGTAGAATTATCTTCCAGACTAAATACACTAAACGATATTGCCAGTAAACAAACTGTATATGCCAATACAATCTTGTTGCGAAGTATGTCTGTAATTACATATTTGATGATCTTTTTCATACAATACTATTAATCATTACGTTGGCTATAGCTTTTGATAATTTACTTTCCCCCGTATCTTTCTGCAATAGTTCTATCGACTTCTTAAACATTAATTTTCCATCCTGCATATAAATAACTTCAGATACAAGATCATCCAGTTCACTAAGAATATGGGAGGTGATGATCACTAGTTTTCCTTTCTTTATTTCGGTTATTATTTTCTCTTTCAATATCTCTGATGATACAGGATCCAAACCGGCTGTAGGCTCATCCAGTATCAACACTTTTGGGTTGAATAAAAATGCTAATGAAGCACTTACTTTCTGGCGTGTACCTCCCGACAATGTCCTCATTCTTTTGTTGTACATTCCTTTCAAACCGAAAGCATCAATCAGATCTTCATCAAAACCCGAACTTGTATGACGAATGTCCTTCATCATATCTATCACCTGCCCTATCGTCATATTGTCAGGATACCTTCCTATCTGTGGCATATAACCAATATGTTCTCTGTACTGCCAATCGTTCTGTATACTTTTTCCATTAAAAGTTATACTTCCTGCATCGGGCATCACCATCCCTAGTATACTTTTAATTAAAGTAGTTTTTCCGCTACCATTCGGCCCTATCAAAGCAATACATTTTGCTGTTTCGCAAGAAACAGAAACGTTATCCAGCACCTTCAATTTGCCAAACTGTTTCGATATATTTTCAATAACAATCATAATGGTAAGGCTTTCATTAATGGATGATTATCTTTTAAATTTTCAGGGGTTAAACTAGGTATTACTTTTTCTGTTTTATCCATCAATGATGCAATTAAACTTCGGAACAACATCATTGCAGGAGGATTCTTTTCTACTATCATAGAATACATACTTACCGGACGATAGGGTATATCTCCAATCTTATCTTTATTCAAATCATAGCCTTCATATTTATCCCAGTAATTGCCATCAAATTTGTTTAATACAAGAGAACCATTAGTACCTACATCAAAAGTATTTCCAATAAAATTATTGGATTGCAATACAATGTCCATACAGCTTGCCTGAATCTTTAAACCCCAACCATTGTTCTTAAATATATTTTTCTCCACCAATATTCTACTGGCGCCTTCCATGTAAATTCCACTGGTATTTTTTTCAAAATGATTTCCTTGAATATAGCTATCAGAAATCTCTTTTAATAAGATTCCATATGCAGCATCACCCCAGTTCTCTTTAAAGTAATTGTTATACATCTTTACTCCATGAGAATACATAACAGATACACCGGAGCCATTCTCTTCAAATCGATTGGTGATATATGAATCGTCGCTCGAAAACATAAAATGAAGTCCGTAACGTAGATTTTTATAGGAATAGTTTCTCCAGATGACAGAATGCGTAACAAACTCAAAATAAATTCCATCTCTATGACCAGAAATAGTATTGCCAATAATTTGCATGCTATCACTTTTCCAGCAATGAATACCATTACCACTCTGCTGCTCTTCCTTTTGGTGTGCTGAAATTATATTGTTTTTTATGGTACAGTTGCTGCCATTCTGCGAGTATATACCAAAGAAAGTATCATCCAGAATGTTATTAATAATTATAACCTTGTGTCTGTTGTATATTTTAATACCTGCAAAATCTATTACACTCGACTGCCCGGAATGCTGCAGTTTAAAACCATCTATCGTAACATTATCTGTTTTCACAGAAATAATTTCATACAGATGCTCCCCTTCTAATATTGGGTGATCTATTCCTTTTAAAATAATGCTTTTATCTATCACCAGATTCTTTTCGTAATAGATATCTTTTTCTACCAGAATAGTATCATGATCTACCGACGCCAAAACAGCTTTTGTAATAGTATTATACGCCTGATGTCTACCAACCTTTATAGTTTTAGCAGAAAGTGTCCCAGACCACAATACCAACATTATTACAAATACTATTATTCTCATTTTATCAGTTGATTCCAGTAAACACTCGTACCCTGATATTTATCTTTTAACAGCCCAATAGCGTTCTTATCACCAATAGCAGCAATATTCCCATTCATAGGACTATTCAGCTTTTCACTCTGCATCAAAGCAGCTTCAGTAGCTTTTATCAACAGATGATCTGAGGAGGAAAAATCGGTTAGGTAAACATCTTTAATGTCTTTTACTTCCAGCATTTTATTATTGATAAAAGCCAGCACACAGTGCATATCATCAAACTTATAATTACGTCCTTTTGGGGTAACTATTTCGGCTCCAAATTTTGGATCACTTACTACCATTTTACAAAAACAACATTGGTCTTTTCCTATAACTATGGTTTCAGGCTTTGTAGTACAGGAACTCATACTCATTATTGATACAATCGCTATAATTGAAGACATAGAAAAGGAAGATTTAAATTTCCTGAAACTCTTATACTCAATATAAAAACAAGCAACCAACATTGCACCTACTCCTATAAATATCCAACCACCAATATCCGGTATAGAATAAGCACCAAAGTTGAGTAGTTGTTTAAATCCTATCAATGGTGGCTGATATGCCATGCCAGGAATTCTGATTGCTGCATCAGGGTTTAAGTTATGTCCATAATTATATTCCCATCTCCAGAAATCAGCCATAGCTACAATACCAAATAAAACAAACATCGTTACACCAATATTTAATATTATTCTCTTATTTATAGCAACAATCGCAAATACCAGAATAGCAAAAAACAATATGATATATGTTAGTATTGTAAACTCAATAAAATCCTGATTATGTAATGTTTTCATCCCAATATAATGGTTCAACCCATTAATAATATCAACATTACCTTTAAGACCATTTGCATAGATATTCAGTTGTAATCCTTCGGGATATTGTGGTGCATCCAATTCTATTCTCCATATTGGTAGAAATAGAATTGCGATTAAACAAATACCGCAGATACTCAACAATGTCTTGGTTAATTTACTTAATCCTCCTCTTTTCATTTCACAACTTTTATTAAATAAAAATGGTGTAATCTGTTATTAAATGATTGTTTAATTAACAACAAAGTATAATAACACATTACACCTTTAAAATATTATTTCTTAGCTGGCGGTAACAACACTGCATCTATAACGTATACAATACCATTGGAAGCAGGAACAGTTGCAACAATTGTAGCACTATTATTCAGCATCACTTTACCGTCTTTCATCGTAACAATGATATCATCACCATTTACCATTCCTATCTTTTGACCATCGGTAAAGCTTTCCTTTTTCAGCACTCCTACTGCTACATGATACTGCAGAATATTTTGAAGATCAGCTTTCTTATCATCTTTCATTAATGCATCAACAGTGCCTGCAGGTAATTTATCAAATGCTGCATTTACAGGGGCGAATACAGTAAAAGGACCAGCATTAGATAGTGCTGTCACCAACTCTGCCTGCTTTACAGCAGCTACTAATGTTGAATGATCTTTTGACCCCATAGCTACTTTTACTACATCTTTTTGAGACGCATCGTCATTCACTTTTTCCTGACCTCCCGCTGCTACTGTAGCATTATCCACAGGCGCTTTTGAAGTTTCATCTGAATTACAAGAAAATGTACCTAATAAAATCATTATAGCAAATGCTTGAAGTAATTTTTTCATACTATTATATTTGTTTTATATTAATAATATATCAGGCACTTGAATCAAATGCCTGATATATAAAGTAATTTATTTAATTTCTGTTTTAGCAGGTGCAGCAACGGGAGGCAAATTTTTGCCTGTACTAAACATTAAAGGAACGTTACTTCCTGCAGGTGATACTCGAACATATCCTTGCATTTCCTGGTGTAATGCACTACAGAAATCTGTACAATACATTGGATACATTCCTGCCTTTTCTGGCACCCATTTCAAAGTTTGTGTTTCGCCTGGCATAATCAACAACTCAGCATTAGCAGCACTCTTAATGGCAAAACCATGAGGAACATCCCAGTCTTGTTCCAGATTAGTTACATGGAAATAAACTTCATCGCCCATCTTAATACCTTCTATATTATCGGGTGTAAAGTGCGAACGAATAGCCGTCATATAAACATGCACCTTATTTCCAACTCTTACCACCTTAGCCTCCCCTTCACCTTTAGCAGCAAATGGATTTGTATTCTCATCAATCTTAAAGAATTTTACAGAATTATTTTTTATCACATCAGCAGCTACAGCTTGCGCATAGTGCGGTTCTCCAGTAGTAGGGAAATCTAAAATCAACTGCATTTTATCGCCACTAATATCATACAACTGTGCACTTTGTGCCAATTCTGGACCAGTAGGTAAATAACGGTCTTTAGTTATTTTATTATACGCTATTACATACTTGGCATTAGGCTTTTTAGTATCTCCACCAGGAATACATAAATGTCCTACTGAGTAGTAAGTAGGTGCACGATCCAATACCTTTAAATCTTTGATATTCCATTTTACAATTTCAGAAGAAACAAAGAAAGATGTAATAGCATTCCCCTTACCATCAAACTCCGTATGCAAAGGTCCTAAACCTGGTTTAGGAACTTCACCATATAATGCAGATTCATATTTCACCACAGGAATACCATCAAAGTCTGCTATAAAATCTTTCTTGGCAATTGCAGCCATCAATTTATCAAAACTAAATACTGGTATCAAGGCAGCTAGCTTTCCACTACCTACAATATATTCTCCCGTAGGATCTACATCACAACCATGTGGCGATTTAGGACATGGAATAAAGTAACAGATATCCTTTAATTCCTTCGTATCCAGTACCGTTACTTCTGTTCTTATTTCAGAGGTAGCTGTATGCGTCTTTTCGTTGTAAACATTATGCGCATATTTTACTGGCACTTTCTTTCCTTTTCCTGCTTTCAGGTATTCTTCTGCTTTCTTCCAGTTTACTGCCATTATAAAATCCTTATCTTTCTGTGAAGCATTTACTTCCAGTAAGGTATTAGCTTGTTCTGTATTATAGCAAGAAAAGAAAAACCATCCATGCGATTTCCCTTTACCAGCATGACTCAAATCGAAACTTACTCCAGGACATGCTAACTGAAAAGCAATGTCCATTTTACCATCTTCTTTCCCTACACTAATAAAGCTGATGTATCCTTTAAAGTTTTGTTTAAACGTATTTATTGGCACATCACCATTGGCATTATCAGGAGGTACGCTAAAACGAGTACCAGCTACTATATACTCTGTATTTTCTGTAATAAATGGAGAACTATGATTACCTGCACTATTAGGTAATTCTATAATTTCATTGGTATGGAATGTTTTTAAATCAACCCTTGCTACTCTTGGCGTATTATTAGCATTGGCAAAAATCCATTTCCCATCAATCTCACCATTTGTTTGCGATAATTCTAGATGATGTTGATCATCCCATGGAATAAAACCATGCGAAGTATTCAGCATTGGCTTTGTTTCTTCACTATACCCATAACCACTTTCAGGGTCATTCGAAAATATAGGCACTACTCGTAATAATCTTCCGCTAGGTATTCCATATACACTCATTTGTCCACTGAATCCACCTGAAACAAAGTTGTAAAACTCATCGTATTTACCCGGAGCTACATACACTTTTTGAGCAGCATCTGCATTCACAGCATTACCAGCATTTTTAGGTTTACAGGAATACATACCTAAAACAATTGCTATCAACCCAAAGGCTAATAGACCATTTTTACTTTTCATATACTTTACTATTTATTGTTAGATAAAAAATCTATTTTACTCCATCATTTTTACGCATAAACTCATATACGTTTCTGGCATCATCATCAGAAACATTCTGATTAGGCATTCTTACCAGACAGATTTCCAGCATTGCTTGCGCTTTAGGATCTTTGGTAATCATTGGATCAGGATTGGTTGCAAAGTTCATAATCCATTCTGCAGTATGTCTGCTGGTTACACCCTGCCAACCTGGCCCTACAAGCTTTTCATTCGATAATTTATGACAACTACCACATTTTACTCCATACACTTTTTCTCCACTAGTAGCTTTAGCCACATCTAATGAAGGAGTTACCTCTACTTTAGAAAATTTACCCTCCCCTCTATTTGGGTCATAAGATGAACTTCCATCAGTAGTTGCTTTTTCAGTTCCAGCAGTCTTAGGGGCCGAGGAATCGCCACAAGACATTAGTAATAATGCGATACACGCAATGAATAATTTTCCTTTCATATACTTTAATTTTTTTGATTTATAATGCAAGAGTATATCTCCTTAATTTCCTCTTTTATGCGTATAATCATATTCATTAAAATACTTTATAAATAACCATTTAGTCTATCTTAAAACTTATTACTTATTACTTACAACTTACTTCTATATATATTTGAAAAAATTAAACGCTATGATGATTGACAATGAACTGCTTATTTCTTTAGGTGCAACCTATAAGAACTATAGTCCAGAAGAAATCATTTTTAAAGAAGGTAGTTCCTGCAACTTTTACTACCAGTTAATTGAAGGAACCGTAAGATGGGTAAATATTAATGACGAAGGAAAAGAGTTTATTCAAACAATTGTTAACCCTGGTGAATGCTTTGGCGAAATGCCCTTATTTGATGATCTGCCTTTTGCTGCTACTGCAATTTCCAATACCGATACAATAGTTTGGAGACTGCACAAATCCTCTTTTATAAAATTAATTCACGAGAGCCCATCCTTACATTTCAAGTTCTCTACTTTGTTATCACAGAGAATAAGATATAAGTTTCTTATTATTAAAGAACTAGCCTATAATAATCCAGAACATAGAATATCTTCTTTACTAGGTCATTTTAAAGATACTCATAGCAATATTTGCCCTACCTGTAGCCAGTTACAACTAACTCGTCAACAAATTGCCGACATGACTGGTTTAAGAGTTGAAACCGTTATTCGCGCTATGAGAAGTATGCACGAAAAAGGAGAAGTACAAATTAAAAAAGGAAAAGTTTATTGCAATGATTGTAGTACCGATATGACTCAAATCATACAAAAAGACTCCACTACCTAGTTGTTTTGTGCCAAATTTACTGGCATGCTTTCTTTCACTAACAAATGGCTACGGATAGCCTTTCTAAATTTATTTGTTGTATCAGTTTTAGGCGTTATCCTGCGTTATAAAATTGTATTCTCTCTACCTTTTATAGATCAGAAAAATCTATTACACGGCCACTCCCATTTTGCCTTTTCCGGATGGATCACACAGGCATTAATGTACCTACTCATACGCCAGTTATCTCATGATAAAAAAGAAGTTGTTTTACTGAAATATAAATGGATTCTATACAGCAATTTAATTACAGCTTATGGTATGCTTTTCTCCTTTCCGATGCAGGGATATGGCTTTTATGCCATACTGTTTTCTACTCTTTCCGTTTTTGTTTCCTATTGGTTTGCAATAGTTTATTGGCAGGATTTAAAAAAACAACCAATCCAGCTGCCTTCCCATAAATGGTTTAAAGCAGCCGTGTTTTTCAATGCTCTGTCTTCTATCGGCGCATTCTCTTTAGCCTATATAATGGTACAAAAAATAATGGTTCAGAAGTTCTCCTTATTGTCGGTTTATTTCTTTCTTCATTTTCAATACAATGGATGGTTCTTCTTTGCTTGTTTTGGTTTGCTAATAAGTATTATAGAACAAAATATCAGCAACATAAAATTGCTAAACAAAGTCTTCTATTCTTTCTTCATAGCCTGTTTTCCAGCATATTTTCTTTCCGCTTTATGGCTCTCTCTTCCTACGGTTGTTTTTATAATGATTCTAACTTCAGCACTCACACAAATTATTGCATGGGCTGTTCTAGTATACATTATACACAAGAACAAAACAACATTCACGGCTATCAATCCATTTAGCAAAAACCTATTCTTATTAAGCGCTTTGGCCCTCACACTTAAACTAATGCTGCAACTCATTTCTACAATCCCTTCTTTAAGTCAGCTGGCTTTTGGTTTTCGCCCAGTAGTTATAGGTTATCTGCACCTGGTTTTATTAGGTGTAATTACGATTAGTATCATTAGCTATTCAATAATAAATGAAATTAAAATCACCACCCCATTATTTAAAAAAGGAGTGATTGTTTTCATTAGTGGCATTCTGTTTAATGAAGTTTTATTAATGCTGCAAGGCATATCCGATATGGCTTACATCAATATACCCTATGTAAACGAATTGCTTTTTATTGCAGCATTAATCCTATTCTCCGGTTTATTAATACTGAATATCGGATTAGTTTCCAGAAAAGTTTTACAAAGATGATTTGAATCACAAAATATCAATTTTCCTTCCCACACATTTGCTTTAAATTAAACAGTATGAATAGTATATTAGAAAAGACATTAGCAACTATAGTTACCGAAAATCATCAGGCTGCAGCAATATTCGAAAAATATTCTTTAGACTTTTGTTGTAAAGGTAAACGCACTTTAAACGATGCTTGTAAAGAAAAAAGTATCGATACCAATAGCATAGAAAAAGAATTGAACGAGGCTCTTTCAACCGAAGGTGCTAAGCATATTCCCTTCAAAGAAATGAATGAAGAACAACTTATCGGATACATTCTTATTCATCATCATTTTTATGTAAAACAGTCCATGCCAACCATTATGAATCATTTGGAAAAGGTAGCTATGAAACATGGTCCCCATTTCCCTTACATGATAGAAGTATTTCAATTGTTTGCAGAAATTCAACAGGACATGACTTCTCACATGCATAAAGAAGAAATGATTTTGTTTCCAAGAATTAAACAGATAGCTACTGCATGTGCAGAACATCAAACCTTACCAGATCCAGGCTTCATACAAGGCCCTGTAAATGTAATGGAACACGAACATGATTTAGCCGGTGATATTATGAGCAAGATTCGCGTACTAACCAACAATTATACGGCTCCTGAAGAAGCTTGTACTACATTCAGAGTAGTAATTTCCGAACTACAGGCTTTTGAAGAAGATTTGCATAAGCACATTCATCTTGAAAATAATGTTCTGTTTCCTAAAGCAGAGAATTTCTTTTTAAACTAATATTATTTAATCTAATCAAAAAAGCGGATAGATTTTGTCTACCCGCTTTTTAAAATTTAGCTTCCGTACTAAAAAACGTATACTAATATTTAAAATAATACTTGTTAGAGTTGGCAGTTAGATAATGTTCTGGAAAAGTTTAAAACAAAATGTAATCCCTTTTATAATTGATGATGATCGTAAACTCCTAACTCAGAACAGCTTCCTCAGTTCGGCATTCTATGTATTGGCTGTTTGGCGTATGTTCCTCTCTGTACAACTTAAAAATAATCTGAGTGTTACTCGGAACTGGCTTTGCCTGTTCCATAATTTATTTCAGCTTGCAGCTGCATTTCCCGGTGTTTTAGTATTACAAAATAGGAGAGTGTCACAAAAGTCCCATTTGTCCCTGTTCTGCTATTTTGCCTTCCTACAAAAAAAACCACTACTTTGTAAGCTAACTTACTCAGCTATAATCGCCATTTCATAAACATAATACAGACAAAAAGTTTAAATAACAAACTCGCACACAACTCAAACTGACTAAAAGTCTCAATATCTACTCTCAGATACACTAAACGCTAAACAAGACAAACTAAATCACCGTCAGAGTGACTAAACAACACATCAGACACACTAAGAAGCACGCAAGAGAGACTAAAATCCAAAACAGAAAGGAAATTTCGCTGTCTGCAAGACTAAACAATCCAGCTACAAGACTAAATGCTACAAAAGTTGGAAAAGGTGAAAGGAAAGTTACAGTAAACAATCCCCGTACGTCATAAAAAAATGCTCTACTATAAGAAGTAAACCAGGCATCACAATAAATGGAAGGAAAGTATCAAAATATGGAACAAATACAGGAAGAAAACTTCCGTCACAACAATATCATGTCGGAAAGCAACACAAAATGGCTACAAAAAAGCGGTTAACTTTATAGTCAACCGCTTGTACTAATCTGGAAAAAGAGATAATGAACAATGTTATAAATGGGTTATAAAATACTTGTTATTATTTAGATTCTGGCTTTTGTGGCAGTTATTCCCCATATTCTGAATAAATTAATACCCTTACAGTGGGTCATTGCCTTATTTTTGAGGCCTAATCTTATCTATACATGAAATTTGGCGTAGTAGTTTTTCCTGGTTCCAATTGCGATAGAGATATGCAATATGCGATAGAACATGATTTGAAAAAAGAAGTGATTATGCTGTGGCATAAAGATAGTGACCTGAGTATGTTTACTACCGACGACTGCATTGTGCTTCCTGGTGGATTCAGCTATGGCGATTACCTGCGTTGTGGTGCTATTGCCCGCTTTAGTCCGATGATGAAGAGTGTGATAGAATTTGCTAATAAAGGCGGTAAAGTTTTGGGTGTATGTAATGGTTTTCAGATACTATGCGAAAGTGGCCTGCTACCTGGGGTACTGCTGCGCAATCAGAACCAACAGTTTATCTGCAAAAACGTATATATAAAGGGGCAAAATGAGGAAGCGCTGAAGATTCCGATTGCTCATGGCGAAGGAAGATATTATGCGGACGATGCGGTACTAAGCGAACTGGAAACTAATGGTCAGGTACTGTTTCACTATTGCACGGAAGAGGGTGCTTTAACGGAAGAGGGTAATCCGAACGGTTCCACTCATCATATTGCGGGTATAAAGAATAAGTCTGGCAATGTTTTTGGTATGATGCCACATCCGGAGCGAGCTACGTCGGCTATTTTGCAGAATGAGGATGGAAAGAAGGTGTTTGAAATGCTGTTTAATTAGAGGCAAAGAGGCAATAGGCAAGGAGGCAAGAGGAATACAAATACAGGGAGGTAGGAGACAGGAGTGAGGAGATAGGAGAATACAATCAATTAGCTAATTTGCTGATTAGCTGATTAATACAGAATACAAGGCAAAGAGGCAATAGGCAAGGAGGCAAGAGGAATACAGAATACAGGGAGGTAGGAGACAGGAGTGAGGAGATAGGAGAATACAATCAATTAGC
>JBAXVH010000110.1:0-5123 GCA_037129215.1 Bacteroidota bacterium
GTCTATATACCTGAAGCTAAGAAGATTACTATTAAGGATATTGGGGTTGAATGGATTTATGATAGCAGTACTGTAAATGATGTATATATCCCTTCCATCGATTCTGCTATAGATGCAACTATGGCGGGGTTTAATCAATCGGATCATCATTTTAAACTACATAGAAAAGCGGATTCAGACTCTGCTTATATTACCATTAATTTTAACCGATGCAGGTATGTAACGGATGGTGGGTTAGCACTTGGTTACATCGTAAGTGGTATTGGTATTATTGCTACGCCTATTTATACATTGGCTAATAGTGGAGGACATTTATTAGTTGGGTTCTGGTACTTTCCTTGTGATGTAATTGATTATAAAGTAGAACTATCCCCTTTTATATCTCCTGATAAAAACAGGGAACAAAACATGTTTGTAAAATCCGGTGCATGTTTTGCTACTAGAGATGAAAGGATTCAAAAAGTTGTAGGTAGATTTGCTATCAGTTTACAGGAAATTCTTCAACAGTTAGATGGTGCTAAAGTATCCAACAGAAGACGAAGATATTAGTACTTTTATTTTCTAAAACTTTACTGAATTAGGGCACTTTACAGGATGCCCTGAAGGATAGTTGCCATAATAAACAAGGGATACTTCGTATGCTCCGTAACCATTGTTGAAATTCTTTACAGCAGAGGTGGTAGCATCGTAGTTAAAGGTAAGTTTGGTACTACCCAGCTGGAATCCTAACATGGGAATAATAGCATCATCCTTTCTATAATAACAACCCATGATAAGCTGTTTATTTCCATCGTAACTTAATTTTCTATGGGCATTTAATCCTACCACTATTTCCTGCGAAGAAGCCATATTACTATAGTATATATTAGGATTCAGAATCCATACATCCTGCACTTTAAAGTTAGCATTTAAAAATCCATTGTACCTGGCAGGAATAGTGGCGTTGCCAGTAAAGAAAGATTCATTGGGCTGGTTAAGATGCTGTGCACTAATACCTACATTTAAATAGGTGTTGTTGTTAGGCATGTAAGCATAGTTTAACCCTATTTGAACATCGAAAAAGTTTACATTATTCGTATTAAATGTTTCGCCTACAGGCAACTGAATATCAAAGAAGTGACTGTTCCACTGGTTATCGAAAGTAAGCTTGCTGAAATCAATTCTTTTCTGCACCCATCCAACGCCTATACCTGCACTTAATAAACTCTTTTCCTCCAGCATCTGGTGATATGCAACCGACATTTGTAACGTAGTAGCGGTAAGGTTTCCAGTACCAGCAACATCACTTAACAATGCTCCACCAATACCTATCCAGCTGTTATCTAATTTATTGGATAATAACTGAGCATCGCCCCATACATTCATTGTTTTGTATGGATTGGTAAGGTTTACCCATTGATTGCGGTAATTGATACCCACTCTATAGTCGTTATCGGGCATGTAACCTGTATTGGCAGGATTTACCAGCAGCGGAGCATTGAAATATTGAGAGAAATGTAAATCCTGGGCAATCCCTCTTACTACCGAGAGGCATATCAGGATAATCAGGAAAGTATATTTAGTTAATTGCTTCATTTTATCTTATTAAAGTGATATCGCCCGACTTATTAATCTTTTTACCATCTGTCATTACAATCGATAATAAATAATGATACACTTCCTGTGGTTGCGGCTTACCATTGTAAGTGCCATCCCAACCGGTATGTAAGTCTTCTGTTTCAAACATTTTTACGCCCCATCTATTATATATCTGCCAGTTCATACTGGCAATACCAAAGCCTTTTACATACAATACATCATTCACACCATTGCCATTGGGAGTGAAGGCAGAAGGAACATCAAACAATGGATTAATTAATGCTTTAATGTCCTGATATACTGTATCGGAACATCCAAAACTATTATAGGATATTAATCCGGTATGATAGTAAATGGTGTTATTGTATAAATGATTTACTACGGTATCTTTTGTGGTAATCAATGTATCGCCATCACCAAAAATCCATTTGTAGGAGATAGCATCTACAGAGGAGTTATAGAAATAGATTGGTCTGTTTTCTATAGGAGGCTGAGGAGAAACATTATAAATAGTGGTAGGCTTAGGATTCAGCCTGATGGTAAAATGAACTGTATCTCTTTTGTTACAGGTAAAAGTATCATTTGCAATAAGGGTAAGTGTGTATGTACCAGTGTCTTTATACAGATGAACCGTATCGGAAGCATGCGAAAGAGGAGAATTGTCGCCAAAATCCCAGG
Source organism: Bacteroidota bacterium (assembly GCA_037129215.1). Lineage (GTDB taxonomy): Bacteria > Bacteroidota > Bacteroidia > Chitinophagales > Chitinophagaceae > CANFLJ01. The sequence goes on from JBAXVH010000110.1 coordinate 2,257, forward strand.
TAAAGGACTGTCCTCCTGTAGATCCATTAGTCAGCACAGCAAGGTAAGGAGCGCATCCGGGAGCTGGGGTAATAATGTTAGCTTTTACCAGTTCAGCAACCCTTAATTGTTGCCGGATTGTATCGGGTGCATTACAATAAGCAGGATCATTTAAAATGAGCATTACATTATAAACACCAGGAGCATTGTAAGAATGAGTAACTACCTGTGTAGCTTCTTTTATCTGATTGCCATCGCCAAAATCGAGGGTGAAAGAAGTGGCCGAAAAAGGCTTACCTGTTGGGGCAATTGATGCAGTGTTATCGAAACTGTATTTAAATAATGTACAGGTATCTATTTTGGTTATTTTCAGTGCAGGAAAAGCTTCATCGGTTCTTACACTAATATTGGCATAAGATGTATCCATAATATTGCAACTATTCGAATCAATTGCAATCATCATAGCCTTAAAACTCCCTGTGCTGTTATAAAAGTGATTGATAGAAGGAGCAGTAGTTGTCTGATTAGGTGTACCATCACCAAAATTCCAGATATATTTCTTTCCTTTCGCTACTGAATCCTGAAAGAAAGCTTCCAAAGGAGTACAGCCATAATAAGTAGGAGGGACAGTGCTGGAAACTTTAAGAGCAGCTTTTAAACCGGCACTTAAACCAGAAAGATTGAATGCAATTTTTACAGCAGCCAGATTACATTGACCATTATTACCACCAAGTGCCTGATTAGTTTGAGACCATACGCCAGGCGTAGTAGGGAAATACGTATTACCGCCGCAATTAGCACAGATAGCCTGGTAAATTATTCCATTCTTATCGAAACGACTGGTACCGCCATCCACATGATCGGGGAAAGTATTTACATTATCATTCTGACCATAGAAACTACCAAATAGCTGAGACTGTGCATTCTTTTCTAATACAAAGAAATAAAAATCACCACCATCTGTGGTACTCTTAAAGGCATCCTTGGTTACGGTTAACCCCCTTGTACCTGCCAGATTGTAAGAGCCTAATCTGAAACTGGAACCCCATCCGGATACATAAACATTTTCGCATCTGTCTACCAGAAAAGCAGTGGGAGAGATGTTTGGGCCAATAGATGCAGTACCAAATGTGGTAGAATATACCCATTTGGTTAAATCGGGTGAAAGCTTTGCAATAAACTGTTTACCAGATGGTTGTACAAAGAAGGTACCGCCAATATTCGGACTTACAACAGGCCAAGCACCAGTAGTGGTACCCATGATATAAGGAAATCCAAACTTATCGAACTGTATACCATAAATCATATCATCGTTATTGGTACCTATAAATACCGACTTAATAACTTTTGAACCATCAGGTGTAAGTTCTGTAATAAATCCATCGCAGATACCCCCCTGATACTTGGGAAAAAGGACATTGACAGAATCTGCTGGAAAGTTTTTACTGGTAGTGGCACCTGCAACATAAATATTTTTAGTAATAGGATTGATTGCCATAACAAATGCAGCATCATCGCCACTACCGCCAAGGTAGCTACTAAATAATATACTGGCTAAATCGTTGGAGAATTTCATTACCACAGCATCCTGTTTTCTATCATTCGTAAGTAAACTACCCGATTGACTTTGAAAAGGATTTGTAACCGGAAAATCGATTGATTGAGTACAGGAAGCAAGATAAATATTACCTGCAGAATCGAGTATTACTTCACTTCTTGCATCATCGCCATAGTTACGTCTGATAGATTCTTTACAATCGTTTAAGCAAACTTCTTTGTCACGAATATTCACACCATCTTCACCTGTACCACCAATAACCAAAGAGCCTAATAATTTAGTACCATCTTTATTTAGTTTGGAAATACAGATATCCCAGCCACCGCCGGCACCCACTTTTGCATAAGTAGTAGGATAATTACTGGAATTAGTTCTACCGGCAATAATTAATTCACCAGCAGCATCTACTATTAAACTATGCGGTTGTTCGTTTCCTCCACCACCTAAATAAGTAGCATACACTCTTTTAGAGCCAGTAGGATTAAATTTCATGATACCAATATCAAAGCCACCTTCACCATCACGACCACTATAGCCACCCTGAAAATAAGTTTGGTAAGCACCATTTGTGGTAGGAAAACCAGCACCAAAAACTATACCTCCACTGTAAAAATTACCTTCATTATCGTAGGTAGCTGTGTATCCCCACTCATCGGATCGGCTACCAGTGAAAGTAGAAAATATAAGGGTAGGATCTATCACAAGGGTAGAAGAAGTATCGTACTGATCTACCTTTAAACTTATAAAAGTACTATTGAGTTTGAAGGAGGTATTTACTTCCTTTCTACCATTTTTAGTAAGACAGTATGCACTTGGAATTGCCTGTTGAATATTATCGACAGAGGTTTGTAAATGCAATATATTTTTCTTAATAGAAATATCATCCACTCCATCAAAGTACAGAACTATCTGATTGGGATTGCCTCCAGGGTGTATTATAAAGTCGTACTTAAGTCCAGCATCGCCGGTATAGTAACGAACATCTATATTGGGATAAATGTTTTTATAAGTTACCGCATGATAAATATGGCAATTAGATGCCCATTTTTCTGTATTCTTTCCAATGAAATAGTTATTATAAGATTCTTCCTGATTCTCTGCAACTCTTTCCGGATGAGTGTTTCCGTTTAAAAACTTAACTTCGAAGGAATGGGAGTGGAGTACTAATTTATCTTTATTGATACCCGTATTTTCGTGTGGATTGGAAGGGTGGTAGTAATCGGTAATTGCTTTTAAATCTGTTGCATTATACAGGAGCATTCTGTAGGCTCCATCGGTTTTAACAGCAAATGCACCATTAACAAGGTTTCCCTGAAACGCTATATTATTC
>JBAXVH010000111.1:0-4981 GCA_037129215.1 Bacteroidota bacterium
CCTATAATATTTTCTATTTGTTGTATCATCTTATATTATTATTTATTAGCTGTCCAGGTACTCAACCCATGACCAGTAAATTGAAAAGGTCGGATATCTCCACCAAATGACTTTAAAGTTTCTATTACTTTATAACGTGTTACACCAGGACAATAGAAGATCATGAAACCTCCACCACCTGCTCCACTTATCTTACCTCCGGTAGCACCAGCTTCTTTTGCTGCTATGTATATCTTTTCTATAGCATCATTAGAAATATTAGCTGCCATCAATCTTTTTTGCTCAAATCCATAGTTAAGTATGGTACCAATTTCATCTAACTTACCCAACAACAGCGCTTCTTTCATCATCTTTGACTGTTCTTTTAAATGATGCATTGCTTCAATGCTTTTCTCATTCTTCTCCAGTACATTCTTTTGCTGTTCCTTAATAATAGTAGCACTTTCTCTGCTGGTAAGGGTAAAGTATAAAACCAGGTTATTCTCCAGTTCATGTAAATACTCTATTCTTACTCTTAAAGGATTTACAATTACTTTATCACCGCTATAAAACTCCATGAAATTTACGCCACCAAAAGTAGCTGCATACTGATCCTGCTTTCCACCAGCAAGCTTCATATCTTCCCTTTCTATTTTATAGGCATAGTGAGCAATATCATATTCTCCTAAAGGAAGTTTAAGCATCTCACAAAAAGCACCCACTATAGCTACAACTAGCGTGGAAGAAGTACCAAGACCACTACCTGCAGGTGCATCAACAAAAGTGCTTAGTATAAACCCTTTCTTAGGAATACCATAATCTTTCTGAATACTATTGTATACCCCTTTCGCTAAATCCAGCAGACCATTTATAGGCAAAGAATCTGCCCAGTTATACTCTTCTTTTTCATTGCGATCGAGGGCTTGAATAATTATTTTATCTTCCTCAATAGTTTCAATGTTAGCATAGGCATAAAGGGATATTGTAGCATTGAGAATAGCACCACCAAATGTATCGCTGTAGGGACTAACATCAGTTCCTCCACCAGCAAGTCCTATACGTAATGGAGCTTTACTTCTATGAATCATAAAATCTTATTATTTACTTAGCATACCTACAATGGTATTGGTAAGAACCTCCCAACTGTATTTTGCTTTTTCGAGGCGAAGATGCGGAAAAAACTGTTCTTCTCCCAATTCATAAAGTCTTTCTATACCGTCAGCAATAGCCTGAGGGTTTGGTTCAGCTACAATTCCTACCTTTTCATGAGGAACAAGATCGGGCAATCCACCTACGTTGGTTACCAGCATAGGCTTTTCAAAATGATAAGCAAGTGGAGTAACTCCACTTTGTGTAGCATTCTTATAAGGTTGAATTACAAAGTCGGCTGCACTTAAATAATAACGTACTTCACTATCCTGTATAAAGTCGGTGCGGAGTATTAAATGATCAGCAATACCAAGTTCATTTATTAAATCATCGTACTGCTTTCTATCTTCATAAAATTCACCTGCTACTAACAACTTAATTTTAGAACCTTTCTTCTTCAGCATACTCATTGCTTGCAGCAACCAATCAAGGCCTTTATATTTTCTAATGAAGCCAAAGAATAAAACAATCTGATCCGTTTCGTTTATACCAAGCTGTTTACGTCCAGTAACCTTATCTAAGGCTGCTCCAAAATTATCATACAATGGATGTACAATCTGCTGTGCAGGTTTTCTGGTAAAGGTTTTAAGATCGGTTAATACTTTCTCACTCATGGTTACAAAGCCATCAACAGCTTTAAAACAATACTTTGTGAATATTGTATCTCCGGGCCTTTTCTCGTGAGGTATTACATTGTCTGCAATAGCTATAACCTTAGTATAATTATTAAGTTTTGCTACCCTTAATATAGTACCCAGACATGGTCCCATAAAAGGCAGCCAGTATCTTATAACAATAATATCTGGTTTCAGCTTTCTTAGCGTATTTCCTACTATCAGCCAGTTGAATGGGTTGACTGAATTGATACAAACATTTATATTAATATCACTCGGTGCAGGCTCGCTTGAATATTGAGTAGTACCAGGAAACAAGAAACCTGGGTATTGTAATGAGAAAGTGAAGATGGTAGCATCGAACCCATCAAATTGAAACTGTCTTGTTAATCGTTCATCGAAAGATGCAAGGCCTCCTCTTAAAGGATGAGCAGGGCCTATAACAACTACTTTTTTCTTCCCCAACGGTATGTGTTTTAGTTCTTATTATTAAATTTATTCAAGGAGTTCAAGAGGTTTAAGAAGTTCAATGTTTAATACAATGAAAATAAAACCTAATTCCTTTTATCCTCCTGTGTTCTCCTGTCTCCTCAATACTCTTAGCATCCAAGACGCTGATCGATATGATAAAAGTTTCTCTCTACCGAACTACGGGCAATAAGTTCGGCAAGGAATCCTGCTAAAAACAATTGAACCCCTATTACCATAGTAGTAAGCGCTATAAAGAATGCTGGTCTGTTGGTAATAGCATACTCAGGATTCATAAACTTGGAAACAACTAAATAGAAACTTGAAAACAAGCCAACCATGAAAGCCAGACTTCCCCATAAACCAAAGAAGTGCATAGGTCTTTTACCAAATTTACTAACAAAACTAATGGTAGCTAAGTCGAGGAAACCATTGATAAATCTTTCCCATCCAAATTTAGTTACCCCATACTTTCTCGCCTGATGTTGTACCGGCTTCTCTCCTATCTTTTTAAAACCAGCCCACTTAGCAATTACAGGAATGTAACGGTGCATTTCGCCATATACTTCTATGTTTTTAATTACTTTTTTGTTGTAGGCTTTAAGACCGCAATTAAAATCATGCAGATGAATACCACTACTCCATCTTGCAGCAGCATTAAATATTTTGGAAGGGATATTCTTAGTCAATGTATTATCATGTCTTATCTTTTTCCAGCCACTTACAATATCATAGCCTTCTTCCAGAATCATTCTTCTCATCTCTGGCAATTCGTCTGGAGAATCCTGTAAATCGGCATCCATTGTAAATACAACTTCACCTTGTGCAGCTTTAAACCCTTCGTTCAAAGCGCCACTCTTACCATAATTACGTTGAAACTTTATTCCTTTTACATTTGAATCTTTTACCGATAAGCCTTGAATAATATTCCAGCTTTCATCGGTACTACCATCATCTACAAAGATGATTTCGTAAGACAGTTTATGTTGGTTAGCAACCTTTTGTATCCAGGTATGTAACTCTGGTAAAGATTCAGCTTCATTTAGTAAAGGAATAACAATAGAAATATCCATTATAGATAAATGTTTTATTTAAGCAAATGGTGAAGGGTTAGCATTCTTTTTAGATACAGCAGCTCCTATAGAAGCAAAAATTAGTCCTCCTATCATGTACATCAGTAATGCTCCACCAACTGCAAAAGGAATGAAATATTTGCGGGTCATATCTTCTGCCTGTTGAATCTGATCAGAGGTCATTTTAGATTCTTCCCATTTTATTCTTGCCTGAACAATTGTTTTCTCCACCAGTTCAGGAGATACATATTTGATAAAAACAAAGGTATAAATCAACACTATTGCAGTAGCTGCTGCAGCAGTTTTAAACCCATGGGCAAATACATTACCAAAGGTTACATTGCCATTCATTTGTTTAGTGTAATAATGGCAAGACCAGATAATAGCCAATCCGAAAATAGTTACCTGTATCCATCCTAATGCCTTATTCTCTGTCTGTCCAGCAAAGAAAACTATTAAGGACAACAGTATTAATACCAATGATAATACTACTCCTTTAACTGCCGGGGTCATTACTTTCTCTTCCATAATTATTTAGTTAAGTTTATTTCGTTGTTATAAATAGTTCCTATCACTTTTCCATTCAATGTTTTGTCAAAAAATGGACTATTCTGTGACTTACTATTGTTTGATTCTTTTGTAAAAATAGTATTTCCTGTATTAGTGAACAGGGTAATATCAGCTTTTACCCCTTTTTCAATTGCACTTGTATGAATATTAAATAAGTTTCTGGCATTGTTACTTAGCATTTCAACCAGTTTTTCTACCGTTATATCTGGCAATGCAGTTAGTAGTACATTAAAAGCAGTCTGTAGGCTCAGCATACCATTTTTGGCATACTCAAACTCACAACTTTTATTATCCCAGTGCTGCGGAAAGTGGTGAGAAGCAATACAATCTACGGTACCATCCAGCACACCATTCCTTAAGGCCTCTACATCCTTCTTAGTTCTCAGTGGAGGGTTTACTTTAAGGTTGGTATCATACTCCATTAAATCTTCATCACTAAAGAAAAGATGATATGGGGTAACGCTGCAACTAATATGCAAACCTTCTGCTTTTGCAGTCTTTATCAACTCCAGGCTTTCGGCAGTCGATACCGCTGTGATGTGTAATTTACTATCCGTGTACTTTAATAAATCAATATCTCTTTTTATCACTATATGTTCTGCAACAGAAGGCATACCTGGCAGGCCTAACTGAGTAGAAACTATACCTTCATTTACCAATCCATGAGTACCAATACTTTTATCTATCGGCAATTGAATTAGGGTGCTATCGAATGCTTTAATGTATTGTAGCGCTTTTAATAGCAGTCCTGCTGATTGAATACTGTTCAGTCCATCTCCAAATGCAACTGCACCTGCCTGATGCATTTCCCACATTTCAGCAAGGTCTTTTCCTTCGGTATCTTTTGTAGCTGCACCAATAGGCAACAGATTAACGGGTTTACTTATTGCTTTTCTTTTAATGAATTCAATAATCGATTTATTCTGTACTACGGGGTTTGTATTAGGCACTAAAAACAAATGGGTATATCCACCAGCCATACCGGCTTCTATACCTGTTTCAATAGTTTCGCGATGTTCATAACCAGGTTCATTAAAATGAGCAAACACATCTACCCAACCGGCAGAAACTACTACATCTGGAAAATCTATAATCTTATCTGCATCAGTATTAATAACTGTATTTATA
>JBAXVH010000112.1:0-4978 GCA_037129215.1 Bacteroidota bacterium
CTATTATTCGTATTAGTTAGTATGTTACCGTCATATACTTGTTTGTCACTATTAATCTTTATATCCGCAAACTTTACTGCTAATTTTATAGAATGATTAAACATAGGGGTCCAGTTCACATACCCATCACCAGTATAAGTGTTCGCATTTCTATTTGCATTATTAATATGTAACGTAAACGCCCCTACAGTTACATCCTGCCCATTTAAATTAGTATTATAATTAAGGTCGTTTTTATTGGTTGGCAAAGGAATACTGCAGGCATCAGAAACATTTATAGTATTCGCAACCACTGGCACTGTCGCACCCACATACACAAACGATCCTATCTTACTATATCCCCCATTATTAAATTCCACATAATTCATCAAATTACTGCTTTTCGCTTTTATCCTCACAGCATATGTTTCTCCTTGCTTTAAAATATATGGATTTTGTAAAGTGTCAAATTGAAAAGAGGTTGTCATTATATCAGTTCGTTGAAATACTAGAGAATTGTGTAGTACTGCATCCGTTTCGGTCTGTCCAGCCAGCATTTTTACAATGGTCAGATCATAGGTGATATTATTTAAATTCAATCCACAACTTCCAGTAGGAACAGTCCATACAAAATTTAAAGGAGAAGCAGCAGTAACAGATATTTTTGTATAACTAGAACCAATGGTATTTACCGGCATTATCAAATCCGGAGGGTTTGCTGCATAACATACATCAAAATACGTACAGCCATTATTGGGGTCCGATAATGCTTTAGTATAACCAGTAGTATTATAGTCGTATGCTACAATACAGAATTTATAATGCCCTTCGCCTAATTTAAAATTACTTCCACTTTTAAAATCATCCACATTTACCCCAGTATTTACAATATTATTTTTACTGAAATTTCCAAATGCCTGAGTTATATCGTTACTGTTAAGAATAGTAGTTGTTCCTACTCCTGGATTAATAGAAATAGACTGAAATGTCCTAAATCCTGGATCCAGCGATAATGAAGCTGGCAATGGAGAAATTCGTTCTATCTTACCCCATAGTTTCACCTTCAAGGGTATATTGGCATTTGTATTGGTTCTTTGGAGCGTTACCATAAGCTGAGATGCAGGATTCATCATTTGCATCACATATGGATTTACTGGCGAACTTACCGATGCATTTACTATTAATTCGTATGGCTGACTTATTACAGTAGTTCCACTAAGTAATAAAATTAAAACCATTGTTGTAGCTATGCAAGCTCTGAATAATGTGATAAACTTTGTCATTGTATCGCAATTAAAAATTATATGAATAATTTATACCACCCATTGTAGTACTGGTACTACTTATTTGATTATTGTTATTAAATGCACTGGATTGATAGTTCATAAAAAACGAAAGGCTTTGGTGCTTTTGTAGACTATAGCCAATGTTTATTCCCGATGAAAATGTATTTCCCAAACTCTTACCATTAGCATAATTCATAAAACCATTTATATTGGCTTGTGCATTTAAAGAGGCGGTACCAATAGTGTATTGTTTCGAACATCCTCCTCCCAGCCCAACAGTCTCATTTAAAGAAACATTATTCTGTGCATGATTATAAGTACAGTTTGTAAATAGGTTTAGTTTTTTCTTTGGTATTATAAAGGTGTAATTTAAATTAGTACTTAAATTCTCCATGGCAGAGAAATTTCTGGTACCCGGATTTCTATCGTCACTCTTCATATAATTGCAGTTAAATCCAATAGTTTGCATAGTAGCTTTCCCAGGAAAATTAAACGAAGGGGAAATACTAATAGTATAATAATCCTGATTCAACCTCACAGAGTCCTTAACCTTAGCCGTTCCATCACCCTGATATAAATTTATATCTGAAAATACAGTGTTTAAATTTAGCCTTCTGCTTAGGCGGCTATTAATATTTATAACCGTATTATGCGACATCGTAGTAGATAATAAGTTATGATTCAAATTATTAGTAGTAGAGGAATAAAGCCCATTTACATTTACTGTATGCTTAAAAAACGAAGTAGTCGCATTAATGGTGTAGGCCTCCATATCACTCCCTATAAATGGAGTTCCTAATGATTTAAAGTCAGGGTCAATTCTTTTATAATTAATTGAAGTAGTAAAATTCTTTAACATCAACATCATCGAACCTTGTCCACTAATTCCAAACACCGAACTATATCGTAGGTTTAAGAAATTATTAAATAGTTTACTTAGTCCTGGACTAATAATAGAATCTATTGCTTTAGAAGCTTGATCATTTGTATTCAAACTAGCAGCTAAATCTCCAGTAAAAATAATTTTATCTTTAAATAAAACAAACTTAAAACTAGTTCCCCCTACTACATTTTCCATCGGCCTTACACTTCTGTTAAAAGTCTTTACCGATATGCTACTGCTATCATCTTTTGCATGAAATAATATAATGTCAAAAAATCTTCTTTCACTACCATATCCAAGCTTTAAACCGTAAGCAGTTCTTAAATATTGTGGTTGTACGTTATGCGTTAATATTGTGTCTGGTTGGATAGATTTGTTTAAAGTACCACTAAAAAAACTAAATCTAAATTTACCGGGTGTAAGTTCAATCCCACCTCCTAAAAATGTTTGTCCACTAAAAATAAGTGGAGACATATTCATACTGTTATATCCAGCATAGAGTTTAAGCCATTTATATTTAGGTGCAATACCAAATTGAGAAAAAGGAACGCTATAGTTATTATTAAATTGGGTTATGGAAAACGATAATGGGATATCAAATCCATATACCTTAGCATTAATACTGCCATTCATCTGCCAGCTAAAAGGATCTTGTGCACCATATTGTGCATTGCTATTATAAAAATTCAAACCGGCCCCAATAGTACCGGTAATCTTCAAGGGTTTCTCTTTTACCATTTTTGCTATATCCTGAGCACTTACCCCATTGCAAATCAAAAAAATAAAAATGACTAATACGCATGATATTCTAATCATACCCTGTTTTTTTAGTTAATTAATCAGTAACACATATTTTTATAATTATCCTCATGTAATAACTTTATTAAAGATTCTTCCGTTTTATTTCTTGATATTTTCATTGCCTACATCGGTATCTTACCTTTTAACCAATACCATGCAAAACCTGCGAGTGCACCAGAAATTATTGCAGATTCAGCCGATCGTATAATCTCTTTAGTATTAATAACATCACAGGTAAAAAGATTTACAGTCATTATAATAATAGCAACAACAATCCAGGTCAATAAGGCATTTCTTAATTTACTATTCATAAAATTTCGTGGCTTTAGTTTTATAATGAACCTAATTGAATTCAATGTTTAAACTTCAATTAGGCTGTAAATTAATAAATAATACTTTTAATTACATATGATATATATCAGTTTATAAGATGATTTTTATCAGATTCTTTATTTTTTTGCACAGTAAGAGTTTCATTGTTTACTTCAACATTTTTATCCACTCAGAACATCATAAAAAATAATTGGAGTGCATTTATACACTGGTTGTATCTATGCCCGATTTGCAAACTAACTATCCACTATTCTATCACAAAGTAGATACAATACCCATCTTTGCGACTGCGAGGAAAGAAGAAGGAAGCAATCGAGTTCCTATTATCTACATGCAACAGCATAAAAAAACTTCGATGAATCTCTCCATCGAAGTCCTGTAAATTAATAAAGTAAAAGCCATATCCCTCAATCCGCCAATCCGCTAATCCGCTAATTCGCCAATCCGCTAATTCGTTAATTCATTCCAGCTCAAAATCCACATCCAGCATCTTCCTATGCTCCACATGTATAATCTTTGTCTGTTTATTTCCTGTAGCATTCTTCGCTATTATGGTATGGTCCCCAGGAATCAGATACATTCTATACTTACCATTATTATCTGCAACAGTATGCTTATTCTTTCCTTCTATATTTATCAACGATTTCGGTTGCAATACACCATGCATTCTTACAAAACCAGTTACTCCTTCATGTCTTGTGCCCAAAAGGACTACCGCTTTATTTCTATTAAATCCATTCACAAAGTCAGGTTGGTCATCTATAAATCTCGCAATGGTGTTATCCATAGATTCAAAATCAAGATGAATAAGATCTATAATATCTCCAAGCTTATCATTAGCAGTGGTGGAACTGTTATCTTCTTCTTTTACTTCACCTGTTTCTTTATTAAAATCAGTCGCATCTGTTACTATACTATTAAATCCAATCGAGGTAACTTCATATGTAAGGAAATCTACATTCATAAATAAAGCATCTGTAAACACCTTCTCTTTCAGGTTAGTCACAAAAGGTAATATATCAGAATCCTTCATTTTATTAATATCTCTTTCCGAGAAACTTACCATTATTTTCATGGCACTATTCTTCGATTGTATAGAATAGTCTTTTGTAAGCTTCAAATCTTTCCCAAGTCGTTTTGCAATACTTTTTTTCTGCTCATGTTTAGTTACAGTGCCAGAAGAGTTTCTGCTTTTATTAGCTGCCTCAATATTAAATTGAGCAAAATGGGATAAAAAACTATTATATCCTCTTTTGAATGGTAGATAGCCCGAATAGATTGCTTTTATGGAATCATCTTCCATATAAGATTTAAAAGTTTGACCTCTTAGCGATTCGGCGCTTTCGTGTTTATTAAACAACATATCTGAAGTTTTGCCAGAAGATGTAGAAACTTTATCAGAGGCCAGGTACAGAAAATACTTATTGTATGTATTTCGAGAGAAGGTGTAAATAAAATAACTGCAGGAACTTGTTATTATGTAATCCTACAAAGGTATTGCGTTGCTAACGTCCGTTAGTGCGCAAATTGAAATTATATTTACGCATTCGTAGCCGTATCTATTTCAAACAACTTCTTATTTCCACTTTGCAGGTATTATTTACCTTCAATCTCATGGCAATATTTTTTAAATTTCAGTTGCTATCAGCCTGTTCAGTTGTCCTTGTTGCCTTTGCAGGTGTTCTTCACCTGCAAT